>JAFAMT010000064.1 GCA_019233085.1 Herbaspirillum sp. | reverse complement strand
CGTGCAAGCGCCAAGCCAGCCCCAGTTGACCGCCCTGATCAAGCAGCGCTTCGACCACCTGCCGCGCCAGATGCGCCAGGTGGCAGCCTTCGTGCTGGATCATCCGCACGAGGTGGCGGTGCTGTCCATGCGCGAGCAGGCCAGGCTGGCCGAGGTGCCGCCGTCGACCATGACGCGCTTTGCCAAGGCCCTGGACCTGGAGGGCTACGACGCCGTGCGCGACGTGTTCAAGGCCAGCTTGCGCGCACGCGGCAACGAATTCGGTTCGCGTGCGCAGGGGCTGGTGGAGTTGCACCAGCGCATCGGTGAAGCCGCGCTGGCCGCCGACATGGTGCACAAGGCCCAGAGCCAGGTCGCTTCGCTGGCCGATGGCGAGGCCATGGCCGCCATCGTGCGCGCGGCCAAGCTGCTGTCTTCGGCGCGCGCGATCTACTGCCTGGGCTTGCGCGGTTCCTTCCCGGTGGCTTTCCAGTTCGCGCATGTGTGCGAGTTCTTTGCGCGCAATGTCACGCTGGTCGATGGCGCCGGCGAGAGCGGCATCATGAAGATCATGCACCAGCCATCCTCGCGCGACGTCGCCCTGATCTGCAGCATGGCACCCCATTCGCGTCGCGCCATGGCCATCGCCACGCACCTGGAACGCGCCGGCGTGAAGCTGGTCGTCATCACCGACAGCGCCAGCTCGCCCATGGCGCGTATCGCCAGCGAGGCCATCGTGGTACCCAGCAAGGGGCCATCCTTCTTCGACACGCTGTTGCCGGCCTTCCTGGTGGCCGAGATCCTGGCCGCGCTGATGGCCGCCACGGCCAGGATAGACATCAAGTCACAGATCGCCGATACCGAGAAAAAACTCTGGGGCGTGGGCGAATGGTGGGGCACGCAGGCCGATGAGGCCGCGGCCCTGGAACCACGCGAGCGCCCCCGCAAGAGCAGGACAGGCAAGGGCAGCTGAAGACAGCCCTTGCCACCGCAGGCATTACCGGAGCGGCGCATGCGCGAGACATGCGACCGATAACACGCAAGCCGCAACAGGCTGCAGGGGCCAAGGCCCCGCCATCTCGAATCAACCCTTGATGCGATTGAACGGAGCCCCGGCTCCAGAAAGGTTTTCCATGCAACGCCGCTCCCTGCTCGGATTGTTCACCCTCACGGCGGGCCTGGCCCTGGCCAACACCCCTGCCTGCGCCGATGATCTCTACAACACCATCCTGTCGCGCAAGTCCATCCGCGTGGCGGTGCCGACCGACTATCCACCTTATGGTTCGGTCGGCACCGACATGACCCCGCGCGGCTACGATATCGACATGGCCACGCTGATCGGCAAGAAGCTGGGCGTGAAGGTGGAGCTGATCCCGGTGACCGCGCCCAACCGCATCGCCTACCTGCAGACCAACAAGGCCGACATCACCATCTCGTCGCTGGGCAAGACCGCCGAGCGCGCCAAGGTGGTCGACTTCAGCATCGCCTATGCGCCATTCTTTGATGCGGTGTTCGGCACCAAGAAGGTCAAGGCCACCAGCTTTGCCGAACTCAACGGCAAGACCGTCTCGGTCACCCGTGGTTCGATGCAGGACCAGGAACTGGAACAGATGGCCCCCGGCGCCATCGTCAAGCGCTTCGAGGACAATAACTCCACGCTGTCGGCCTTCCTGGCCGGACAGGTGCAGATGTTCGCCACCGGCACCACCGTCGCGGCGGCGCTGCAGAAGATGAATCCCTCGCTGGACATGGAGCTGAAGGTGATCCTGGCCAATGCGCCATGCTATGTGGCCATGCCCAAGGGCGAATCGACGCTGCTGGCCAAGATCAACATGATCATCCGCGAGGCGCGCACCGACGGCACCATCGACAAGTTCTCGCAGACCTGGCTGGGTGCATCGGCCGGGCAACTGCCGGACTGATGACGATCCGGGAAGGCAGCGCCATCAGCAGGATGGCGCAGTGGCTGGTCGGGCTGGTGCCGGGTGACATTCCCGCGCAGATCGGCGAGATCGCCCGCCATAGTCTCATCGATACGCTGGGCGTGATGACGGCCGGGGCCGTCGTGCCGGTCAGCGGCCATGCGCGCTTGCTGGCAGGCAGCAGCACCGGCCCGTGCGGATTGGCCGGCACGGCGCAGCGCAGCGATGCGCGCTGTGCCGCGATGGTCAACGGCGTGGCCGCGCATGCGCTGGATTTCGATGACAACTGCTACGCCGGTTTCGTCCATGGTTCGGCAGTGATCGTCCCGGCGGCGCTGGCAGTGGCCCAGCAGGTCGATGCCGATGGCGCGGCCCTGCTGGCAGCCCTGGTGGTCGGGGCCGAATGCCAGTACACGCTCGGCCTGGCCACGGCCAACGTGCTTTACCAGCGCGGCTGGTGGAGCACCGGCGTGCTGGGGCCGGTGGGGGCCTGCGCGGCTGCGGCCCGGCTGCTGCGGCTGGATGCGGCGCAGGCCGCGGCAGCACTGGGCCTGGCGGTGGCGGGGGCGGCTGGCGTCAAGGCCTGCTTTGGCAGCGACGGCAAGGCTTACCTGGCGGGGCGTGCAGCCGAGTCGGGTGTCAGTGCGGCCTTGCTGGCGCAGGCCGGTGCCACCGGTCCGCTGGATGCGCTGGAGCATCGCTATGGCTTGGCCAGCCTGTTCAATGAGGGGCAGTTCGACGCCAGCGTCTTCGATGCACTGGGCCGGCGCTGGACACTGGAAGATCCGGGGCTGGACGTCAAGCGCATCCCGGTGTGCCTGTCCTCCCATGCGGCCGTCGATGTGGTGGTGGAACTGGCTGGGCAACATGGGATCGCCGTGGACCAGATCGCGGCCATCTGCTGCGATGTGCCTCCCATCGTGATCGCCAACCTGATCCACGACCAGCCGCATACGCCCCAGCAGGCGCAGTTCAGCATGTCCTTCGCGATTGCCGCCGCCTTGCTGCTGGACGGCCCGGCGCTGGCGCATCTGGTGCCGGAGGTGATTGGCCAGCCGCGGCTGCGAGCATTGATGGCGCGGGTTTCGATGTGCAGTGGGGAGCGCTGGGACGATCCCGCGCTGCGTGCGCGGGCCCCGGAAGGCGCCTGCGTCGAGATCCGCCTGCATGATGGGCGGGTGCTGCAGGGCTGGCGCGATGCCGCCCGTGGTGCGGCACGCGAACCCCTGTCGGCGGCCCAGCGCGAGGCCAAGCTCCTGGCATGCCTGCGTCATGCTGGCATCGACCACGCGCGTGGCCGTCAGCGGTTGGTGCAGCTGGACGGGTTGTCCTCACTGGCGCAGGTGCGTACGCTGTTCCCCTTTTGACGGGGATCAGCGTGCGTCGAGGATGTGCGCGATGCGCTCCTCGTTGGCCGGATGGCTGGAGAGATAGGGCGACACGGCGCCATCGTTGCCGGTCTTCTGTTCCAGCTTCTCGAACACCAGCGCCAGTTTCTGGCGCGGCAGGCCGTTGGCCCGGAACATGCCGATGGCATAGTCGTCGGCTTCGCGTTCGATATCGCGGGAGTATTTCAGGTCCAGCAGCACGGTCGGGACGTTGGCCAGCACCGCCGACACGTCGCCGAACAAGACCGTGGCCGCCGCCGCGATGGCCGAACTCTGGATCAGCCGTCGCATCAGGTGGCGTCGATGCACGTGCCCGAGTTCGTGCGCCAGCACGCCCATGAGGGCGTCGTCGTCGTCGAGCAGTTGCACGATCTCGTCGGTCACCACGATCTGGCCGGAGGGCAGGGCGAAGGCATTGGGACCCATGCGGCTGTGGCGGAAGACGATCTGGTAGTGCGGCGCATCCGGCACGGGTGTGGTCAGGGCACGGAAGCGGCTGACGATCGCGTCACGGCGCGACTGCGGCAACTGGCTGGGCTTGAGCACGTGACGGTCGAGGAAATCCAGCGCCCCCACGCCGATCTGGCGATCCACCGCCACTGGCAAGGCCGCCGCCACCCCCTTTGCGGCCAGCGGCAGCAGATAGAGGTAGCTCAGCACCACCACCATGATCAGCACCGCAAAGGCCGCCATGGTGCTGCGCCAGTTCTGCTGCAGGCGCACTACGAAGCCGTCGCGATGGCCGGTCTCTTGTAACAGGGCGCTGAAGGCGCGGCCATCGATGATCTCCAGGTAGGCGCCATCGGGAAAGCTGACCTTGCGCGCGGCGCGATTGAAGCGCTCGGACACATGCAGTTGCGCAATCGGACAGTCGCGTTCGATCTCGCCGCGCACCAGCGCGACCTCGTCGACCACCTGCAGCGTCACCTGGTGACGCCGCGAGGTCTTGCCATCGAAATAGGAAGCGGCAATCTGCATGCGCTTACATCGACAGGTCGAAGTCGAGCAGGTCGCCCAGGCCTTCGCTGGTGGCCGAACCGTGCGCCTCGCTCGAGGCCAGGAAGTCGTCCAGACTGCCCGTGGGCAACAGGGTGAGCGACTCGATGCGATAGCGCATCATGCGCACCTGCGCGAAGGGGGTGTAGAGGCCCAGCGTGCAGGCGATGCCCAGCAGGTTGGTCAGGCTGATGAAGACCGCGCGCGGCCAGCGCATGGTGGAACGGAACTGGTGCTCGCCCAGGCGGGTACTGTTCCAGACCAGGTTCTGCAGTAGCGTCATCAACAGCGGGAAGGCCGTGAAGGTCCAGCCGTACAGCAGCAGCACCAGCAACAGGCCGTACAGGCCGCCCGCCTGCAGCGAGGCCAGGCTACCCAGGCCGCCCAGGCTGAAGAAGAATACCAGCACGCCCGCCAGCCACAGCCCGGCACCCGCCAGAAACGCCTTGTAGAACGCCCAGACCGAGCCATGGAAGCTGAACTGCGTGGCACCGAAACGGGTCTGGCCGTGCTGGTAGCGCTTGAAGCGCTGGTAGGCCAGCGGTGCCAGCAGGCCCAGCGACACCGCACCCAGCATGGGCCACGCCCAGAAGTTCCGGAACACGCCACCGGCGCTGCCGCCAAAGCCGAAGCGGATGCCGCGATAGCTGGTGTTGTAGAGCTTGAACTGCAGGCTGCGCCAGATCAGCCAGGGGCCGGCGAAGGCCAGCGCCAGCGCCGCCAGCAGGCCCAGCATGGGATTGATCGAACTGGCGAAGTGGTGGATGGCCAGCAACACCACGGCGATGACGCGTCCCTTCAGGATGGCCTTGGGATTGCCGTGGTAGTCGAAGCTGCTGCCGGCTACCGAGGTATTGTCATAGAAGTAGCGCAGGCGGCGCACCTTGGCCCAGGCTGAGTAGATGCCCAGCGTCAACACCGAGAGCAAGAGGTTGACGATCCAGATGCGGAAGTATTCGGAGCCGCGTGCGCTGAAGGAAAACGGTTCCGGACCGGCCGGCAGGGCCGCACGGAATTCGCTGGAGAAGGATGTCGGCGGCGCGGCATCGGGTGGGATGGGGGAGTGGGACTGCGCAGGGAGGTCGTGGGAATCGTTCATGGAAGCTCTTCTAGGTATTGTGAGAGGATGAAGCTGCCGACGGGGTGCGCAAAGAATCTATTGCTCGCAGTAAAAAGTCAAGCTGACCTCATGTCCATAAGGTTTGTAGGGGGATTGTAGGGACCGGCCTCGCATTTTTGTAGCGCCAACTGGTATGACCTCCTGCAGAGATGCACTGTTTGTGCGAACATTGCTGTCCGTATACAGATGAGATCCCGTCCGCTGCAGGGCGGGATTCGCTGTGTTGAAACTGTCGCGCCAATCTAAAAGTTTCCTGGACGCCGGTCTCCACGCCGTCGTTTGCCAACCAAAGGAGCCTCCCCAATGTCCACTTCCTGGAACACCGCAGCCATCGCAGAAAAACTCGGCATCCCCACGGCCGACCTGGCCATCGAAACCATCATCCACGAGGTCGATGGGGTCGAGTACGAAAACGTGCTGCTGTTCAACAAGGCCCAGCCGCCGGTCACCGGTGTCTTGTCGGTCCCCAACTATTTCGGCATCCGCCAGCAGGCGCTGGAAATCGCCGCGACCACCGTCGGTGCGCAGCACGCCATCTTCGTGGCCGACGTGTTCGGCCGCGCCGTGCGCCCGACCAATCCGGATGAGGCCGTTGCCGTCATCACCGCCCTCAAGAGCAACCGCGCTGAACTGCGCCGGCGCATGCATGCGGCGCTGGCGGCCTTCGCCCAGCAGCAGAAGATCGCCATTGCCGCCGACAAGATCGGTGTGTGCGGTTTTTGCTTTGGCGGCACCGCCGCGCTGGAACTGGCGCGCGATGGCGCCCAGGTGCGTGGCACGGTGTCCTTGCATGGCGCACTCGATACCCCGGCACCGGCGAGCAGCCAGGTCAAGGGCGCGGTGCTGGTGCTGCACGGCGTGCAGGATCCGTCGGTGCCGCGTGAAAAGGTCGATGCCTTCATCGACGAGATGAGCGCCCTGAAGATCGACTGGCAACTCGTCAACTACGGCCAGGCCGGACACTCCTTCACCGACCCCGATGCCAACAACCCTGGTTTCTATTACCACCGCCAGACCGCGCAACGCGCCGCGGTGGCGCTGCAGGCGTTCTTCGGCGAGGTGCTGGCCTAAGGCCGCAGTGTCGTCCCATCAAGTCTGCCCTGCCCGCCGGTGCCAGGAGCCGGTGGGCAGGGCGCATCAACATAACAAGAAGAGGCAAGCGTTCCGACCGCTCGCGGGGGAAGTCGCATCCCATCGATCAGCCAGGCCGTCCTGCCCGGGTAGTTTCCTCGTCATCATCCACCGTCCAAAGGATAGTCATGTCACAAGATAAAGAGCCGAGGCGGCGTTTCCTGCGTCAGGTTTTGGCCATCGTCCCAGCAGCTTCCACGCTAGGCGGCGCCACCGCAGTTGCAGTGAGCCAGCAGGCAATCGCCGATAGCAGTGAACCGGGCAAGCCCCGCGCCTACACCCCCACCTACTTCAACGCGGCCGAATGGGCATTCATCAATGCCGCCGTCGACCATCTCATCCCCTCCGACCAATACGGCGCCGGTGCCCTGGAAACCGGCGTGCCCGAGTTCATCGACCGCCAGATGGAAACCCCCTATGGCGCCGGCAAGCTGTGGTACATGCAAGGCCCCTTCCATCCCGACAGCGTGCCCGAACTGGGCTACCAGCTCTCGCTGGTGCCACGCGACATCTATCGCCAGGGCATCGCCGCCTGCAACGACTGGTGCAGCAAGAACCACGGCAAGGTCTTCGCCGAACTGGACAAGGCCAAGCAGCTGGAAGTGCTGAAGATGATGGAAGGCGGCAAGATCAGCTTCGAGACCGTGCCGGCCAAGACCTTCTTCAGCTTCATGCTGGGCAATACCAAGGAAGGCTATTTTGCCGATCCGATGTACGGCGGCAACCAGAAGATGGGCGGCTGGAAGATGGTCGGTTTCCCCGGCGCGCGTGCCGACTACGCTGACTGGGTCGATCAATACAACGTGAAATATCCATACGGCCCCGTGTCGATTCTGGGAGAAAAGGGCTGATCATGGCTATCAAAAAAGACAAAGTAGATGTGGTGATGGTGGGCCTGGGCTGGACCGGCTCCATCATGGGCATGGAACTCACCGAGGCCGGCCTGAACGTGCTGGCCCTGGAACGCGGCGACATGCGCGACACCAATACCGACACGCCCTATCCCAAGGCGGTCGATGAACTGAAATACTCCGTGCGCGGTGCGCTGTTCCAGGACCTCTCGCGCGAGACCGTGACCATTCGCTATGGCGTGGCCGACGTGGCCGTGCCGTATCGCCAGCATGGCTCCTTCCTGCTGGGCGATGGCGTGGGCGGTGCCGGTTTCCACTGGAACGGCATGATGTATCGCAACCTGCCCGAAGAGCTGGAAATGCGCAGCCACCACGAGCAGAAGTACGGCAAGAAATTCATCCCCGAGGACATGACCATCCAGGATCACGGCGTGACCTACAAGGAACTGGAACCGTTCTACGACTTCTCGGAAAAGGTCATGGCCGTCTCCGGCAAGGCCGGCAACCTCAAGGGCAAGATCGTCCCCGGCGGCAATCCGTTGGAAGGCGAGCGCAGCGATGAATTCCCGACTCCGCCGCTGCAATACCAGTACAGCGCCTCGCTGGTGGAGAAGGCCATGCGCGACGTCGGTTACCACCCGTATCCGGCGCCTGCGGCCAATGCTTCGCAGCCTTTCACCAACCCCTACGGCGTGCGCATCGGCCCCTGCAACTACTGCGGCTTCTGCGAAAACTACGGCTGCTACATGTATTCCAAGGCCTCGCCGCAGACCACCATCCTGCCGGTGCTGTTGAAGCGCAAGAACTTCGAGGTGCGCACCAAGGCCCAGGTGATCAAGGTCAACCTGGACGCCTCCGGCAAGCGCGCCACCGGCGTCACCTACATCGACGCCCAGGGCCGCGAAGTGGAACAGCCGGCCGACCTGGTGCTGCTGACCGCCTTCCAGACCCACAACGTGCGCCTGCTGCTGCTCTCCGGTATCGGCAAGCCCTATGACCCGGTCAGCGGCGAAGGCGTGGTGGGCAAGAACTTCGCCTACCAGTACAACGGCGGCATCAACGTGGTCATGCCCAAGGGCACCCAGTTCAACCCCTTCATCGGCACCGGTGCCGGTGGCGTGGGCATGGACGACCTCAACGCCGACCAGTTCGATCACGGCCCGCTGGGCTTCATCGGCGGCGCTTCCATCCGCCACATCCGCTATGGCGGCCGTCCCATCAAGCAGGCCGGCACCATGCCGGGCGAGAAGGTTCCCAACTGGGGTTCCGAATGGAAGGCCAGCGTGCAGGACGCCTACCAGCGCACCCTCACCATCGGCATCTCCGGTTCGGTGATGTCCTATCGCGACTGCTACCTGTCGCTGGACCCGACCTACAAGGATGCCAACGGCCAGCCGCTCTTGCGCATGACGCTGAACTGGAAGGAAAACGAAGGCAAGATGCTGACCTACATTGGCGACCAGATGGAAAAGGTCGGCCAGGCGATGAATCCGGAGAAGGTCGTCAAGGCCATCCGCAAGACCGGTTCGTCCTGGGACACCCGCGTCTACCAGTCCACCCACCTGACCGGTGGCGCGATCATGGGCACGACGCCCAAGAACAGCGTGGTCAACAAGTACCTGCAAAGCTGGGATGTACCCAACGTGTTCGTGTATGGCGCCTGCGCCTTCCCGCAGAACATGGGTTACAACCCGACCGGGCTGGTCACGGCGCTGGCATATCACTCCGCCAAGGCGATCCGCGAGCAGTATCTGAAAAACCCCGGCCCGCTGGTGCAGGCATAAGGATAACGACCATGATCAAGCACTATTTCATCGCCGCAGGCGCGGCAATCATGACCCTGTCCGCTGCCTTGGCATCCGCGCAAAATGCGGCCGTGGGCCAGCAGCTGGTCCAGCGTGGCGAGTACCTGGCCAAGGCCGGTGACTGTGTGGCCTGCCACACCGCCAAGGGCGGCAAGCCCTTCGCCGGTGGCCTGGCCATCGACACGCCGGTGGGGCGGGTGTATTCGTCCAACATCACGCCGGACAAGGACAACGGCATCGGCAGCTATAGCGAGGAGGATTTCGACCGCGCGCTGCGTCACGGCATCCGCAAGGATGGCGCGTCGCTGTACCCGGCCATGCCGTATCCCTCCTACGCCAAGGTCAAGCCGGCTGATGTGAAGGCGCTGTATGCCTACTTCATGAGCGGCGTGAAG
>JAFAMT010000046.1 GCA_019233085.1 Herbaspirillum sp. | reverse complement strand
GGTGTCGCCCGGCCGCGCCACCGCCTGCAGGCAGAGGTTGATGGCCTCGGTGGCGCCGACGGTGACGACGATCTCGTCGGGATCGACCTTCAGGCCGTTTTCCAGGTAGCGCCGGGCGATCTGGCGCAGCAGCTCGGGATGGCCCGGCGGCAGGTCGTCGAACACGCTGGACTGGCTGGCGCTGCGGGCGATGCGACCGGCGTACTGCGCCAGCCGCTGCGAGGGAAACAGCGCCGGATTGGGGTAGGGCGAACCCAGCGGGACGGTGCCGTCCTGCTGGATGGTCTTGAGCGTGGCCAGCACCAGACGGCTGACGTCGACCTCGGTGGATTCCTGCCAGGCCGGGTGATCCTCGGGGGCGCTCGCCCTGGCGCGGGTGGCCGGCTTGCTGCTGGCCTGCGCCTGCTCGCGCACGAAGTAGCCCGATTGCGGGTGGCTTTCGATGATGCCGCGGCTTTCCAGCAGTTCGTAGGCGCGCACCACGGTGGTGACGCTGACCTTGTGCTGCTGGCTGGCGATGCGCACCGAAGCGATGCGTTCGCCCGGGCGCAGCACGCCCTCGCGGATCGAGGTAGCCAACTGCTCGGCGAATTCTTTGTAGAGAGGCGTGACGGCCATGGAGCGGGAATGTGGAGGGTGTTAGAGTGATCGCTTCGCATTTTACAAGGACCGCGCCATGATCACCGTGCATCACCTGAACAACTCCCGCTCCCAGCGTGTGCTGTGGCTGCTGGAGGAACTGGGCCTGGAATACCAGATCAAGTTCTACCAGCGCGATCCCAAGACCATGCTGGCCCCGCCCGAGCTGCTGCAGGTGCATCCGCTGGGCAAGTCGCCGGTCATCACCGATGGCGATGTGACGGTGGCCGAGTCGGGCAACATCGTCGAGTACCTGCTGGAGCGCTATGGCGCCGACAGCGGCCTGCTGCCCGCCGCCGGCACGCCCGAGCGGCTGCGTTACCGCTACTGGCTGCACTTCGCCGAAGGCTCGGCCATGCCCTGGCTGCTGCTGGGGCTGATCTTCAGCAAGATGCCCAAGGCGGTGCCGGCATTGATCCGCCCGATTGCCAAGCTGCTCTCCGAAGGCATGCGCAGCCGCCTGGTGGCGCCGCAGCAGGAGCGTCAACTGCGCTTCATGGAGGCCGAACTGGGCAAGGACGGCTGGTTTGCCGGCAAGACCCTCAGTGGTGCCGACATCCAGATGAGTTTCCCGGTGGAGGGTTTGCATGCACGTGGCGGGCTCGATGGCCGCTATCCCAACCTGCTCAGGTTCCTGGAAACCATCCACGCGCGCCCGGCCTACCAGCGCGCGCTGGAAAAGGGCGGTCCTTACGAGCTGCTGCGCTGAGCAGATCACGCCACTGGGCAAACGGCATCCTCCCCCACTAGCACGGGGCAGGGTGCCGTTTTTGTATCGGTCTGTATCGCAAAGTAAAAGAGCGGGCGGCGCTGGCGATTTCCGGATGAGTCCAGATATAATTGAGAATTATTATTATTCAAGGGGGTGGTGGCGAGCGGGTCCCGCCACCTTCCCAGCCACCGTCTCATGAAGCAAAACGCCGCCAGTGCGGTCCCTGCCGTGCCGGACCAGCAACGCCGCGCCTTCTGGCTCAAGCAATTGCACCAGTGGCACTGGATCAGCTCGGGGATCTGCCTGGCGGCCATGCTGGCCTTTGCCGTGACCGGCCTGACGCTGAACCATGCCGCGCAGATCGAGGCGCGGCCGCAGGTCAGCCATCGCACCACGCAGTTGCCCGACAAACTGCTGGCGCCACTACGCGCGCAGGCCGAGGCCGCCGACGGCAAGCCCGGCGCCAGTAAGGAGCCCTTGCCAGCGGCCCTGCGCCAGTGGATCGCCAGCGAGCTGTCGGTCACCGTGGGCGAGCAGGCGGCGGAGTGGTCGGCCGACGAGGTCTATGTGGCGCTGCCGCGTCCGGGTGGGGACGCCTGGTTGCGCGTGGCGCTGGAGCAGGGCCAGGTCGAGTACGAGAAGACCGATCGCGGCTGGATCTCCTACTTCAACGACTTGCACAAGGGCCGCAATACCGGGGCCGCCTGGAGCTGGTTCATCGACGTCTTTGCCGTGGCCTGCCTGGTGTTTTGCCTGACCGGCCTGTTCCTGCTGCAGATGCATGCCCGCAAGCGCCCGGCGACCTGGCCGCTGGTCTTGCTGGGGCTGGTGGCGCCACTGTTGCTGGCGCTGCTGCTGATTCACTGATTGACTGATTGATCCCTGATTTTCCATCGAGCCGGTCAGGCGCCGCCGTGCCTGCAGCCATTCATCCCGTTTCTCTTTAGCGAGGTCACATGAAGCGTAGTCAACGCGCACTGCTCAAACCGACCGCCCTGGCGCTGGCCATGGCGGCTCTGTTTGCCCAGGCCATTCCGGCCGGGGCAGCCGAGATGAACCTGAAGATCGAGGTCCCGACCCTGAACGTGGCCGAGTACCACCGTCCCTACCTGGCTGCGTGGATCGAGCGCGCCGACCAGAGCGTGGCGGCCAACCTGGCGGTCTGGTACGACCTCAAGAAGAAGGACAAGGAAGGCGAGAAATGGCTCAAGGACATGCGCCAGTGGTGGCGCCGCAGCGGTCGCGAATTGCAGATGCCCGTCGATGGCGTCAGCGGGGCCACCCGCGCCCCGGGCGAGCAGAAACTCAACTTCGGCAGCAGCAAGGGGCCGCTGGCCGACCTGGCCCCGGGTGATTACGTGCTGATGGTGGAGGCGGCGCGCGAAGTGGGCGGACGCGAACTGGTGAAGCTGCCCTTCCAGTGGCCGCCCAAGGCCGGGCAGAGCGCCCGTGCGCAAGGCAGCAGCGAGCTGGGCGCCGTCACGCTGGACCTGAAACCCTGAGCCCGTCCCACATAAATCAGATAGGAGCACTCGTCATGACCATTTCCCTCAAGCGCCTGGCCGGCCGATCGATGAAGATCGCCGCGCTGGCCCTGGCCATCAGCCTGCCGCTGTCGGCCCATGCCCATCGCCAGTGGCTGCTGCCCTCGGCTACCGTCCTGTCCGGCAATGAAGCCTGGGTGACGGTGGATGCCGCCGTCTCCAATGACCTGTTCTACTTCGAGCACTTCCCCATGCGCCTGGACGGTCTGGTGGTGAGTGGTCCCGACGGCAAGCCGGTGCAGGCCGTCAATGCCGCCACCGGCAAGTATCGCAGCACCTTCGATGTGCAGCTGAGCCAGCCCGGTACCTACAGGATTGCCGTGGTCAACAATGGCGTGTTCGCCAGCTACAAGCTCGATGGCCAGCAGAAGCGCTGGCGCGGCAGCGCCGAGGCACTGGCCAAGGAAGTACCGGCCAATGCCACCGAACTGAAGGTGACCCAGATGAACAGCCGGGTGGAGACCTTCGTGACCGCCGGCAAGCCGACCCGGGCCGCGCTGGCCCCCACCGGAGTGGGCCTGGAACTGCAGCCCCTCACCCATCCCACCGACCTGGTGGCGGGTGACACGGCCAGCTTCCAGCTGCTGCTCGATGGCAAGCCGGCTGCGGACGTGGAAGTGGAGCTGGTGCCGGGCGGCATCCGCTACCGCGACAAGCTGCAGGACAGCAAGCTCAAGACCGATGCCGATGGCAAGTTCAGCGTGAAATGGACCGGCCCCGGCATGTACTGGATGGAGGCCAGCGTGTCGGACCAGAAGACCACGCTGCCGCAAGCCGGCCAGCGCCGTGCCACCTACATCGCCACGGTCGAAGTGCTGCCCTGACCTCAGCCAGTTTGCATCCAGGCGCCTGCAGTGCAGGCGCCGTTTTTGTTTTGGATACCGACGATGCCCCATCGCGTACTGATCCCCCACGACATGGAAGCTCCGCCACGGGTGCCGGCCGGTGCGCTCATGCATCGCCTCGGCGGTGCCACCATGGGTACCAGCTGGAGCGTGCAGGCGTTGGCCCCGCGCCAGGTGCCGCGTGAGCGCATCGAAGCGGCCATCGCTGCGCAATTGCAGCGGGTCATCGACGAGATGAGTACCTGGCAAGCGGACTCCGTCATCAGCGTCTTCAATCGCGCCCCGGCCGGCAGCTGGCACGCCTTGCCGCAGGCCTTTTGCTCGGTGCTCGATGCGGCCCTGACCATGGCCATCGACAGCGCTGGGGCCTTCGATCCCAGCGTCGGCCCGCTGGTGGACCTGTGGGGATTCGGTCCGGGCAGCACGCCGGGCGAGGATGGTCTGCACCCACCCGATGCGCAGCAGTTGCAGGCCTTGCGCGCAGGCTGTGGCTGGCAGCGCATCGAGTTCGATCGGGCGGCGAACAGGATCCGCCAGCCCGGTGGCCTGGTTCTGGATTTTTCGGGCATCGCCAAGGGCCATGCCGTGGACCTGGTGGCGCAGGCCTTGCGCGAGGCGGGTTGCGTGAGCTGGCTGGTCGAGGTGGGGGGCGAATTGTCCGGCTGGGGCGTGAAGGAGGATGGGCAGCCATATTGGGTCGCCCTGGAACGACCGCCCCAGGATACCGGTAGGGCCATGACGGTGGCCCTGCATGGACTGGCCATCGCCACCTCGGGCGACTATCGACGTTACTTCGACCATCAGGGCCGGCGCTATGCCCACACCCTGGATCCGCGCACAGGTGAGCCGGTACGCCATGCACTGGCCTCGGTGACGGTGCTGCACCGGCAGTGCATGGTGGCCGATGCGCTGGCGACCGCCCTCACCGTGATGGGGGAGTCCGCCGGACTGGTCTTTGCCCGTCAGCGCGGGATTGCCGCCCTGTTCATCGCCAGCCAGGAAGAGGGCTATCGCGAAACCCTGACACCGGCCCTGGCCGCGATGCTGGAGTGAGCCCGGCCATGCAGATGCGTTATCTGATGGCGGCCTTGATCGCGCTGGGCTATCTGGCGTTCTGCGTGCTGACGGTACGCAGGCATCGGCTTGCCCAACAGAGGCAGCAGGCACAGTGGGGGGACGACCGGCCGGGTGCCGTGCTGGTGGCCTTCGCCAGCCAGACCGGCATGGCCGAGCAACTGGCCCTGCAGACCATGCACAGCCTGCGTCGGGCTGGCATGGCGGTGCGCTTGGCCTCGCTGGGCAGCCTCACCGAGGCCGATCTGCAGGCCACCCAGCTGGCCCTGTTCGTGGCCAGTACCTCGGGCGAGGGGGATGCGCCTGATGCTGCGGCAGGCTTCGCGCAACGGATGGCGCGCGCGGCGCCGGGCACTTCGCTGGCCGGCCTGCGTTTTGGCGTGCTGGCCTTGGGGGACCGCAGCTACCAGCAGTACTGTGCCTTCGGACTGGCCCTGCAAGCCTGGTTGCGACGCCATCATGCGCAGCCGCTCTTCGATGCCATCGAGGTTGATAACGGCGACGCCGGCGCCCTGCGTCACTGGCAGCACCAGTTGAGCGTACTGAGTGGCCACAGTGATGATGCCGACTGGAGCGCCCCGAGCTATGGGCGCTGGCGGCTGGCGCAGCGGCATCTGTTGAATCCGGGCAGCCTGGGCGATCCGGTGTTCCATCTTGCGCTCACGCCGCTGGACCTGCCGGCTCCCACCTGGCAGGCCGGCGATATCGCCGAGATCGGTCCGCGCCATGGCGCCAGCGAGGTCAGTGCCTTCATGCAGGCGCTGGCCCTGCAAGACGAGGCTTTGGCAGAAGAGCTTGCCGGCTACCAGTTGCCCCGTGAGCCGGCCGAGCGCGAGGCCTTGCGCGGCCTGCCGGCGGCGTCCCTGCTGGCGCGATTGCAACCCCTGCCGCACCGGGCCTATTCGATCGCCTCGCTGCCGCAGGATGGCGCGCTGGAGCTGATGGTGCGCCTGATGCACCAACCCGATGGCCGCCCCGGCCTGGGCTCGGGCTGGCTGGGACTGCATGCGCAGCCGGGGCAGGCGATCGCCCTGCGCGTGCGCAGCAACAGTGCCTTCCACCCGCCGGCCGATGACCGGCCCCTGATCCTGGTGGGTAATGGCACCGGGCTGGCCGGCCTGCGCGCCCATCTGCGCGCACGTGTGGCGGCCGGACAGCGGCGTAACTGGCTGGTCTTCGGCGAACGCTCGCGCCAGCATGACTACTTCCATCGCGAGGAGATCGAAGTCTGGCAAGCCCAGGGCTGGCTGCAACGGCTGGACCTGGCCTTCTCGCGCGACCAGGTGGAACGTATCTATGTGCAGGACAAGCTGCGCGACGCCGCCGATGAATTGCGCGCCTGGGTCGGGCAGGGTGCCAGCCTCTATGTCTGCGGCAGCCTGCAGGGCATGGCCGCCGGTGTGGCGGCGGCGCTGGAAGAGATCCTTGGCGAAGCCGCCCTGATCGCCCTGGCAGAGCAGGGACGCTACCGGCGCGACGTGTACTGAACGGCGCAGGCCGTGCCGATTGGCCTGCCGGTGTTGTCCGGATGTGTCCGGATTTATCAGGATATGCGCGAATTTGCTTTTTCTCCCCGTTGCGCGAGAGAATGTCACGTCAAATCAATGAGATAAGAACAACATGAGCATATTCACCAGTCTCCTGCTGATCCTGCTCCTGGTGGTGGTCAGTGCCTTTCTTTCCTGCGCAGAGATATCCATCGCCGCCGCGCGCAAGATCCGCCTCGAAATGATGTCCAAGGAGGGCGTCCACAACGCCGACCGGGTCCTGGCGCTGCAGGCGCAGCCGGGCAACTTCTTTACCGTGGTGCAGATCGGCCTCAATGCGGTCGCCATCCTGGGCGGCGTGGTCGGCGAGCCGGCCCTGACCCCGCACATGCGCGAGATCGTCAGCAGCTTCTACACCGGCCCCTGGCTGGAGAACGCCAGCTTCGCCATGTCCTTCCTGGTGGTGACGGCTTTCTTCATCCTCTTCGCCGACCTCATGCCCAAGCGCCTGGCGATGGCCTCGCCGGAGCGTGCCGCGGTGGCGCTGGTCAAGCCCATGCTGCTGCTGGAGACGCTGTTCAGGCCGCTGGTATGGTTCTTCAACAGCCTCTCGAAGTGGCTCTTCACGCTCTTCGGCCTGCCGCAGGTGCGCCAGGACGTGATCACCCCCAACGAGATCCACGCCATGGTCGACGCCGGCGCCCAGGCCGGCGTGCTGCTGACCCAGGAGCATCACCTGATCGAGAACGTGTTCGAGCTGGAGAGCCGCTACGTGCCCTCGGCGATGACGCCGCGCGACAGCATCGTCTACTTCCTGCTCACCGACAGCGAGGCGACGATACGGCAGAAGATCATCGACCATCCGCATTCGCGCTTCCTGGTTTGCGACGGTCACATCGATGCGGTGCTGGGCTACATCGACAGCAAGGACGTGTTGAAGCGCCTGCTCAAGGGCGAGCAGTTCTCGCTGGCCGACAAGGGGCTGGTGCATAGTCCGCTCTCCATCCCCGACAGCCTGAACCTGTGGGAAGTGCTGGAGCGCATGAAGGCCATGGACGAAGACCTGGCCATCGTCGTCAACGAATATGCGCTGGTGGTGGGCATCATCAGCATCACCGATGTCACCGGCGTCTTGATGGGCAACCTGCTGGCCATCACCGAGGAAGAGCAGCAGATCGTGCGGCGTGACGAGAACTCCTGGCTCATGGATGGACTCACGCCCCTGAACGACGTGATGAACGAGCTGGACATCGACGAATACCCCAACCCGGTCGGCTACGAGACCCTGTCCGGATTCATCATGTACATGCTGCGCAAGATCCCCAAGAAGACCGACTTCGTGCTCTTCTCCGACTTCAAGTTCGAGGTGGTCGATATCGAGGGCAACCGCATCAACCAGTTGCTGGTGACCCGCTTCAAGCTGGACAAGCACGAGAAGGACAAGGCCGGCAAGGAAACGGCTGAAAATTGATGGCGATTTTAAGAGTTTTCCTATGCCCAGGCGGCGAGGAAATGACGATACTTCGGTGGTCGTCTGCTTGCAAGACTGGTACTCGGGGATAGCAGGCGACAGTAGTCAATGTAGTACGTCGTAACGCTGTAACTGTAGCAACTGTAGTAACCGTAGCAACCATAGCAGAGTTAGTCGTGGGCGAGCCCGCATCCGCAAGGATGCGGGCTTTTTGCTGTACCCCCGAAAAGGCGGCAGGTCAGGACTCAGGCGCGCGCCAGCGCGCCATGGTTACGCTCGGAGATCTGGGCGTTCAGGGTCCAGAAGTCATACAGCACGCCCAGCAGGAACACGCCGCCGGTGAGCAGGTAGAGGATGCCCGAGAGCCACTTGCCGATGTACATGCGATGCACGCCGAAGATGCCCAGGAAGGTCAGCAGCAACCAGGCCACCGAATAATTGTTGTCGCCACCGACGAAGCGGCGATCGGCTTCGCGATCCATCGACGGGATCAGGAAGAGATCGACCAGCCAGCCGATGCCGGCCAGGCCGAAGGTGAAGAACCAGATCGTGCCGGAGACCGGCTTGCCGTAGTAGAAGCGGTGGGCGCCGGTGAATCCGAAGATCCAGAGCAGGTAGCCCAGGGTTTTGCTGTGGGTGTCGTTGGTCATGCAGGCTCCATGAAAAATGCGGGGGAAGGTAATCCGCCCGCGCATTGTAGTGCGCGGACGACGTCCTGGCGCATCGATGTTGTAGGCCGACCGGACGTAATTTCGCTTCAGGCGCCCTTGGCCGGCAGGCGACGCGCTCCCGTTAGCGGCCGTTGTACCAACTGAGTGAGCAACACACCCACCAGGCTCACACCACCGCCGATGAGGTGGTAGGCATGCATCTGTTCATGCATCAGCAGGATGGCCAGCAAGGCCGTCATGAGCGGCAGCAGGTTGATGAAGATGCTGCAGCGATTGGGCCCCAGGCGCTTGACGCCTTCTATCCACAGGTAGGACAGCAGGATCGAGGAGCCGATGCCGGAGTAGCCGATCAGCGGCAGCGTGCGCGCATCCAGGGCGGCGCTGCCGGGTGCCAGCAGCAGGAACTGCGGCAGCATGAACACCAGAGCCGCAATGGCTTGCACATAGATGGCCTGCCAGGCCGGCACGTTCATCTTCCAGTGCTTGAGCAGCACGCCGTAGAGCGAATAGGAGAGCGCCGCCAGCAGCATGAGCGCATCGCCCAGATGGACGCCGCTTTGCAGCGCTTGCGAGAGATCACCCTGGCCCACCAGGTAGAGCAGGCCGGCAAAGGAGAGCACGCCACCGGCGGCCATGCCCACCGTCACCGCCTCACCCAGCACCAGCACCGACAGCAGGGCGGTCAGCAAGGGGATCAGGGCGGTGACGATGGCCATGTTGGTGGCCGTGGTGCTGAAGGCGGCCCGATAGGACAGGCTCTGGAAAAACGCCATCGCCAGCAGGCCCGAGAGCGCCAGCTTCCACCAGTGACGGCGGATCAGCGCGCGGTTGCGCCACATCGGCGCCAGGACGAAGGGACTCATCAGCACCAACAGCAGGATCAGCCGGTAGAAGGTGATGGCCACCGGCGAGATGGCGCTGGCAGCAAGCTTGGAGACGATCACGTTGCCGGCCCACAGGACGATGGCAAGGAAGGGGTAGAGATAGGCGGTCATCGGCATGATGTTTTTTCAGGGTTCAGGGAGGGGTGGGGCTCATCCTGCCCGGTTTCGGGGTGTCATTCGCGTGCTAAGATGCCGATACTTAGCGCAGAAGTGACATCGCCTCCTTTATCCATGGACAGCGCCGACTACCAGCACCTGATCACCTCCAATGCCCCCTGCGGCGCGCTGGCCATCGACTACCCCCACGGCCATGTGATCCCGCCGCATCGCCATCCGCACGCCCAGCTGCTGTACGCCATCGAGGGCGTGCTCTGCGTGGAGACCGCCGACGGCCGCTGGGTGGTGCCGCCCACGCGCGGCGTCTGGCTGCAGCCGGACGTGCAGCACCAGGTACGCATGCGCGGTGCGGTCAAGATGCGCACCGTCTTCATCCATGACGGCCACCTGCCGGGCCTGCCGCAGCAAAACTGCGTGCTGGATATCCCGCCCTTGCTGCGCGAGCTGATCGTGGCCGCCGTCGGCCTGGGGCAGGGCCCCGCGCTGCCGCCGGCCTCGCGTGCCTGGCATCTGCTGCACCTGCTGGTGATGGAGCTGCGGTCGGTTCCGGTATTGCCGCTCTACCTGCCGCTGCCGGCCGATCCCGGCCTGCGCCGCCAGTGCGAGGCGCTGATGCAGGAACCCGACCTGCAACTGACGGTGGAACAACTGGCCGCCCAGCTACACATCGCCACGCGCACCTTCCATCGCCGCTTCCGCGCCGGCACCGGCATGCGTTTTGCGCACTGGCGCCAGCAGGCCAGGCTGCTGCTGGCGCTGGAACAACTGGCGCGCGGCGACAAGGTCATCGACGTCGCGCTGGCGCATGGCTATACCAGCCAGAGCGCCTTCGCGGCCATGTTCCGCAAGCATTTCGGCAGCGTACCCAGCCGCTTTTTCCGCAACGTCGTCGAACCTGCAAGCTAGCCTGCAACGATGCGCATTTGCCACGCCGTCGTCACTGACCTGGGGTTCTTGCCCGCAAGAAAAGCCCAACTGGTATAAACTGTGAAGCTTCAGGAGGCACAGAACCTCTCCCCCCTTCATTCGCCATCCCGTTGCAACCGTGCGACCTTCGCTGCTCATTCCGCTCATTGTCGGCTGTGCGTTGTTCATGGAAAACATGGACGCCACCGTGCTGGCCACCTCCCTTCCTGCGCTGGCGCGCGATCTCAACCAGGACCCGATCACCCTCAAGCTGGCCATGACTGCCTATGTCGCGGCGCTGGGCGTGTTCATCCCGATCTCCGGCTGGATGGCCGACAAGCTGGGGGCGCGCAAGGTCTTCAGCGCCGCCATGCTGGTCTTCATGACCGGTTCCATCCTGTGCTCGATCTCGGGGTCGCTGGTGACCTTCGTGGCGGCGCGCTTCCTGCAGGGCATAGGCGGGGCCATGATGGTGCCGGTGGGCCGGGTCATCATCGCCCGTTCGGTCGACAAGTCCGAGCTGGTCAAGGCGGTCAGCTACCTGACCCTGCCGGCGCTGCTGGGGCCGGTGGTGGGGCCGCTCCTGGGGGGCTTCATCACCACCTACTTCCACTGGCGCTGGGTGTTCCTGATCAATATCCCGTTCTGCTTCCTGGGCCTGTACCTGGCCAAGCGCTTCATCCAGAACTTCGTCGAGGAGGATCCCGCCCCGCTGGATACCAAGGGCTTCGTGCTGACCTCGGTGGGGGCGGCCATGATCATGCTGGGCCTGTCGCTGTTCGGCAGCCATCTGGTCGACGGCGCTACCCCGGTGGCGATGTGCGCCATCGGCGTGATCGCGCTGGCGATGTACTACCGCCACTCCACCCAGATCGAGTATCCCTTGCTGGATTTCCGCCTGCTGCGCATTCCCACGCTGCATGCCAGCGTGGTGGGCGGCTCGCTGTTTCGCATCGGCCTGGGCGCCGTGCCTTTCCTGCTGCCGCTGGCCTTGCAGGAAGGCCTGGGCATGACCGCCTTCCAGGCCGGCAGCATCACCTGTGCCTCGGCCTTCGGGTCGCTCTTCATCCGCTTGCTGGCTGGCCGGGTGCTGCGCCGCTATGGCTTCCGTACCGTGCTGATGGTCAATGCGGTGTTTGCCGGCATCGCCCTGGCGGCCTATGGCATCTTCAGCATGCACACGCCTTACCTGCTGATCGTCTCCATCGTGCTCATGGGTGGGGTGTTCCCGGCGCTGCAATTCACCTGCCTGAACTCCATCGCCTATGCCGACATCGACAACCGCGACGCCGGCCGCGTCACCAGCCTGGCCAGCGTGATCCAGCAATTGTCGCTGGGCCTGGGCGTGACGGTGGCGGGCATCGTGCTGCAATTGTCGAACCACCTGCAAGGGCATGAGACCATCGTCGAAGCCGATTTCTGGCCGGCCTTCCTGGTGATCGGCCTGTTCTCGGTGGCCTCGGTGCCCATCAGCGGCAAGCTGCCGCGTAACGCCGGCCTGGAACTGTCGCAGGGCAAATAAGGGGCTGGTATCATGCCGGTCATTCCCAGTGACCGGAGCCCCCGCACCATGTCCCATCCTTCCTCTTCGCTGCGCCGCCTGATGGCGGCTGGCTGCCTGCTCGCCAGCTGCGGCGCCTTCGCTTTCTCCCTGTCCGACCTGAGCAACCAGGACGCCACCGCCGGCCTGAAGGCGGCGCTGGAGAAGGGCGCCAACACCGCCGTGGCCAACCTGGGCCGGCAGAACGGCTTCCTCGACAACGACAAGGTCAAGATCCACCTGCCCAGCGCGCTGGAGCAGGCCATGCCCATCATCCGCATGACCGG
>JAFAMT010000319.1 GCA_019233085.1 Herbaspirillum sp. | reverse complement strand
GTCGAGCGCTTCCATCATCTGGATCTTGTTCTCGGAGAAGGGCTGGTAGGCTTCGGTATAGATGCGGTCGAACACCGGCCCCATCACGAAGAAGGTCAGGAACAGCGACAGGCCCACCAGCACCTGGGTCGGTGGCGTCGATTGCGTACCCAATGCCTGGCGCAGCAGGGACAGCACGATCACGATGCGCGTGAAGCTGGTCATCATCAGCATCGCCGCCGGGATGAACGACAGCGACGTGAGCAACAGCATGGTCTGGATGGGCAACGAATAGTTCGTGCCACCGCCTGCTGCGGGCATGCTGTTCAAGGCTGGAAGTCCCTGTTGGGCCGAGGCTGCCAGCGGCAGGCACAGCACCAGCAGCAGCCACTTGCGGCTGCACAGCAAGCGCATCAGAGAGCGTACCAGCGAGCGCGCTGCCGTGGTCGGGAGAGTCCCTTGCGGGTTAGGATGTGCTGCCATCTTGACCTGGGCGAGCACCGCGGTCGGCCTCGCCATTACGTTTATCCATGGTTTGTTTGAGCCAGGCGGCGAAGGCCGGCGTACCGGGCTTGCCGGCCTGTTGTGGCGCCAGTTCCTGGCGCGGCAGGGTGGCCAGCGCGTTGACCCGGCCTGGCGCCACGCCGACGACGATCCATTGTTCGCCGACCTCGACCACCATCACGCGTTCGCGCGTGCCGACACTGACGCCCCCCACCACCTTGGCCACTGCATTGCCGGCCAGGCTCTTGGCCAGGCCGAAACGCTTGAGCAGCCAGGCGATCGCCGCCATCAGGGCCAGTACCGCCACCAGGCCGAAGAGCATGGTGAAGACGCTGCCGCTGGAAGAAGGGATGGCCGACCCGGCCACTGGAGCCGGGGCAGTGGCGATTGGTGCGGTCGATCCGGTCGATGCGCTGGCCGGTGCCGCGTTCTCGGCCCAGGCCTGGGCGCAGGCGACAAGAGCGCCGCCCAGAAAGAGCCGGGCGGACACTAGGCCCGCCCGGGTCTGTCGCAGGCTGCGCGAAAGGGATGCTGCGCGGAGGCGTTTCATCAAATAGAGACCGTCCCGCTCAGCGGTTGAGCTTGCGGATGCGTTCGGCCGGCGTGATGATGTCGGTGAGCCGGATACCGAACTTGTCGTTGACCACCACCACTTCGCCTTGCGCGATCAGGCAGCCGTTGACCAGCACGTCCATCGGTTCGCCGGCCATGCCGTCCAGTTCCACCACCGAGCCCTGCGCCAGTTGCAGCAGGTTCTTGATGGCGATCTTGGTGCGGCCCAGTTCCACGGTCAGCTGGACCGGGATGTCGAGGATGAAGTCGATGTCATTGGGCGTGTTGGTCTTGATGTCGCTCGCGCTCAAGTCCTTGAAGACGGTGGCGGCGGCCGGGGTTGCCGTGATGCCTTTCTCGTCTTCCATCTGGCCTTTTTTCTGCTCTTCCTCGGCCTGGGTCTGTTCGGCCATGGCCGCGCCCCACGGATCGTCTTCGGCCGCGCCCGCGCCTGCTACATTCTCATCAGCCATTACTAATCTCCTTGAAAGCTTTCCGGTGTTTCTTGATGGGTGATGGACAGCAGTTTTTCCACGCGCAAGGCGTACTGGCCATTGAGCTGGCCGTAGCTGCATTCCATCACGGGCACGCCGTCGACCTGTGCCTGGACGGTCTCGGTGGTTTGCAGCGGGATCACGTCGCCGACCTGCATGTGCAGCAGGTCGGTAAAGTTGAGTCGGGCAGTGCCAAAATTGACGATCAGTTCGACCTCGGCGGTCTGGATCTGCTGCTTCATCAGGCGGATCCAGCGCTTGTCGACCTCCAGCGCCTCGCCCTGCATGCTGCTGGTGAGGCGGTCACGCACCGGCTCGATCATCGAGTAGGGCGTGCAGATATGGATTTCGCCCGACACCGGCCCCAGTTCCACGGTGAAGGTGGTCGAGACCACCACTTCGTTGGGGGTGGCGATGTTGGCGAACTGGGTGTTCATTTCCGAGCGGATGAACTCGAATTCGATAGGATAGATCGGTTCCCACGACTTGGCGTAGGTCTCGAAGGTGATCTCCAGCACGCGCATGATGATGCGCTGCTCGGTGGGGGTGAATTCGCGACCTTCGATGCGGGTGTGGAAGCGGCCATCGCCGCCGAACATGTTGTCCACCAGCATGAACACGAACTGCGGATCGAAGACCACCAGGCCGATGCCCCGGAAGGGCTTGATGTGCACCAGGTTCAGGTTGGTCGGCACCACCAGGTTGCGGATGAATTCGCTGTACTTGGACACCTTCACCGGACCGACCGAGATCTCGGCGGTACGGTGGATGAAGTTGAACAAGCCGATGCGGAACAAGCGGGCGAAGCGCTCGTTGATGATTTCGAGCGTGGGCATGCGCCCGCGCACGATGCGTTCCTGCGTTGCCAGGTTGTAGGTACGTACCGTACCAGGAGCTTCTTCGACGACTTTTTCTTCGTCTTCATCTCCTGTGACGCCCTTCAGAAGGGCATCGACTTCTTCCTGTGAGAGAAAGTGCTCGGCCATGGTCGTGTGAATCTCTGACTTCGGTTACTGCTGCTGGATCACAAAGGAAGTGTAGAACACATCGGTGATCTGCGGTCCCTTGCCCTTGCCCGAGAACGGCTCGCCCAGCTGGTCGATGATCTCGTCGGTGAGCTTGCGCTTGCCGTCGCTGGTCAGCAGTTCCGAGGCCTTCTTGCTCGACAG
>JAFAMT010000308.1 GCA_019233085.1 Herbaspirillum sp. | reverse complement strand
GAGGCCCTGCGCCAGCGCGAGCCCGACCTGGACCCGGCCTTCGGATTTGCGGTGCAGGTGGACGAAGCCGGCCACTGCAAGAATCCGGGCGCCTACATGCAGGCCCTGCAGGTCTATGCGCTGGCGCGCGGGGCGCACCACGTCAAGGCCGCGGCCACCGGGTTCAGGGTCGAGCAGGGACGCCTCAAGGCGGTCGTGACGGCGCAGGGCGAGATCGCCTGCGATGCCGCCGTGATCAGCGCCGGCGCGCGTTCCAAGGCGCTGGCGGCGCAGGCCGGCGACCACGTGCAACTGGAGAGCGAACGCGGATACCACGCCGTCATCAGCGGCCACGCGCACCAGGCGCGCGCACGCACACCGATGATGGTGTCGGAGTACAAGGTCATTGCCACGCAGATGGAGACGGGCCTGCGCATTGCCGGCCAGGTCGAGTTCGCCTCCTTCGAGGCCGCACCGGACTGGCGGCGTGGCGAGATCATGCGCGACATCGCTCTGAAGCTCTTTCCCGGCCTGCCGCGTGAGCTGCCGCAAAGCGATGTCCGGTTCTGGCTGGGACGTCGTCCCAGCACCCCCGACGGCCTGCCCTGCATCGGCCCGGCCACTGCCAGCAGCGACATCATCCATGCCTATGGGCATGGTCACATCGGACTGGGCTGCTCGGCCCGTACCGGACGCATCGTGGGCCAGCTCCTGGCGGGGCAAGCCGCCGAGATCGACCTGGCGCCGTTCAGCCCGCAGCGATTCTGACGGGCCGGCAACGCTTCAGAAGTGGATGTCCTGGGACGGCCGCACCGTCGTGCGCACGCCATAGGCGCCCAGGTTGGACAGCGTGGCATGGTGGTGCGCCACCACATCGGCCACCGACAGCACCCCGTTGGGCGCGGTGGTATGGGCGTCGGCCGCCAGCGTGACCGGATAGCCCAGCGCCAGGGCGCGCCGCACGGTGGATTCCACGCAGAACTCGGTCTGCATGCCGCAGATCACCAGCTCCGAGATATGCCGCATCTTCAGCATGGCCTGCAGGTCGGTCTGGTGGAAGGCATCCGAGCCGCGCTTGCGCAGGCGCAGGTCCTGCTCGGTATGCAGCAGGCCGGGGGCCAGCTGCCAGCCCTGGCTGCCATGCACCAGCGCGCCCTGGTCCTCGTGTTGCACGAAGATCACAGGCGCGCGCGCCGCACGCGCCCTTTGCGAGAGCAGGTTGATGTTGGCGATGGTGCGCTCGCCGTTGTCGACTGCATCGGGACCGATGCAGAGGGCGTGCTGGACGTCGATGATGAGCAGGGCTGTACGCATGGCAAGTCACTCTCGCGGGCAAAGCGTCATGGTAACCCAAGCCCTGCATTCCCTTGCGGGATCAGAACGAATGCCTGATCCCCAGCATGGCCACGAACTGTCCGCGGCCGTTAGAGGGGGTACCGTTCTGCGAGTCACCCACCGAGGCCACCGCATCGACAATACTGGTGCCGGCGCTGCCGGCACGCAGCGTCTGTCCATTGGCGCGCTGGTAGGCCTGGATCGCGTAGAGCGCGGTCCGCTTGGAGAGGGAGTAGACCTGTTCCAGCGACAGCTGGCTGTACTTGGCCGGCGAGCTGATGCCGTTGCGCGCCTTTTCAGCGGTGTAGCTGTAGCCGGCTGCCAATACCAGGGCGGCATTGATGTTGTAGCTGCCGATGAGGCCGACGGTGTTGAAGATCGCCGTCTGGCTAAAGGCCGATAGCGCGCCGGGCCTGTACTGCACGTTGGAGTAGTTCAGGCCCATCATCAGGTCGCCCCGGGTATAACGTGCTGCCGTGGCCAGCAATTGCGTGCTGTCGGCAGAGGCATAGCCGGCGTTGACCGGCGAGTTGTTGGCGAAGCTGCCAACGTTGCCAAAGCTGCCGGCAGTGTTGCCGTTGGCCAGGTTCTTGAGTCGCGTATAGCCGGCGCTCCACGAGAAGGCCTGGTAATCGTAGCGCAAGGCGGCGCTTACGCTGGAGCCGCTGGCCACGCTACCGGCCTGTTCACCCATCCCATACTGCAAGCCGGCCTGCAGGCCGCCCAGCGAGGGCAGCGTATAGGTGATGGAGTTGTTCATGCGCAGTGTCGTATCGAGCGCATCGACATCGCCCGGGTGCGCACCGGTAGCGCCCGTGAGTACGTTGGTCGGGCCCAATGCGCCGACATACTGGAAGTAGGGCGTGTACTGGCGCCCGACCGTGACCTGGCCATAGTCCTTGCTGGACAGGCCGACATAGGACTGGCGGTTGAACAGTACCCCGGCGGTCGACTGGGCGCCGGTATCGGCGTTGAAACCGTTCTCCAGTTTGAACAGGGCGCTATTGCCGCCACCCAGGTCCTCGCTGCCGGTCAGTCCGATCTTGCTGGCGGCCAGCGCGCCGGAATTGATATAGGTATTGGACGCGCCGCCCTGGTTGCTGCTGTAGGCCAGGGCGAGGTCGACGGTGCCGTAGAGCGTGACTGACGATTGCGCGAACGTCGGCGTCGATGTCGCCGTGGCAAGCAGTGCCGAGCACAGGCACAGAGGCTGGAGGAAAGATGTCTGTCGTTTGGCGTTCTTGGCGTGCATGCGAGTCTCCTTTTGTTGGTTTATCGTTGGGCTGTCATCAGGTTATTGCGGCTCGGGAAGTAGTGCCAGATGCAGGCGGCGCCAGCCTTGGCTGCGGCTTTCGCTGACGATGCGAGCCTGCGGCGCGTGCACCGTCCGGGTCTCGCTGTCGGGCAGGAAGATATCGATCGTATCGATCGCGACCGGCAGGTGGCCTTCATGCCACACCTCCAGCCTCACGGAGGTCGCATCGGAATGCGCCCGCACCTCCCAGCGTCCCAGCTGACCCTCGCGCCAGGCCTGGCTGTGGCCATCGTCCTCGATGCATCCGCCGCTGGCTTCGCCCTGGCCCGCATGGGGGACCACCAGGAAAGCACGCTGGTCGGGCCGCAGGTCGAAGTGCTGCTGTGCCACGTTCATGGCGATCACTGCGCCCTCGCGCACCAGCATGACCGGTTCATCCCAGGGCGCGGGCAGGCTGACATGTTGGCCACCCGCGAAGCTGTCGCCGCTCCAGTAGGAAACCCAGCGCGTTCCTGATGGCAGGTAGACGCTGCGTTCGGTCTGGCCCTGCTCCACCACCGGTGCCACCAGCAGCGCCTGACCCAGCATCATGTCGTCGCACTCGTCAAGGCAGTGGCGGTCATGCGGGAATTCGGCGAAAGTCGGGCGTAGCACGGGCTGGTAATCCCGGGTCGATTGCCATAGCAGTTCGTACAGATAGGGGATGAAGCGGTAGCGCAGTTTGATCAGCGAGGCAATCTGGGCAGTCACCTCCGGGTACATCCAGGGCTCGTTGACGGTTCGGTCGTCGTTCCAGGAGTGGATGGAGAAGCGCGGCATGAACACGCCGAAGGCAACCCAGCGCACCAGCAGTTCCGGCTGCGGTGCCGGTCCGGAAAAGCCGCCAATGTCATGCCCGATGTTGGACACGCCCGACAGTGCCAATCCCAGTCCCATCTTCAGGTTGTAGCGCAGGGTCTCCCAGGAGGTGTAGTTGTCGCCCGACCAGGTCTGCACGTAGCGCTGCATGCCTGCCCCGCCTGAGCGCGACACCAGGAAGGGACGCTCTTGCGGCGCCGCTTCCAGCTGCGCCTGGCGCGAGGCCCGCATCATCAGCATGGTCTGCAGGACCTTGGCCTGCTGCACCGGATGTGGCTGGCCAAAGCCGTGGGCAAGAGCATCCGCAGTCCAGACCTCGAACTCATTGTTATCGTTCCAGGTGGCGCTGATGCCGTAGTCGAGCAGGGCGCGCTTGACGTTGCTCTGCCACCAGGCAAGCGTATCGGGATTGGTGAAGTCAAGGTAGGCGCCAACCTCATCCCAGAACTGCACCCACGCCGGTTCGCCCTTGCTGTCGCAGATCAGCAGTCCGGCCTGCCTGGCCTGTTCGAACTGCGGATGATCGCGCAACAGGCAGGGCTTGATGTTGGCACACAGGTGGATGCCGGCCTCCAGATAGCTGCGCACGAAGCCCTTCGCGTCGGGGAATTTCTCCGTGTTCCAGTGGAAAACATAACGCTTGGGCCCGATCGAGGTGTAGCCCGAGGAGAGGTGGAAGGAGTCGCAGAGGATGTCATGCTCGCGGCATTTCGCAATGAACTGGCCCATCTGCGCCTGGGCATCGGGCGCATCGGTATAGCTCATGGTGGAGCCTGAATAGCCCAGGCCCCACTTGGGCATCCATGCGGGCCGTCCAGTCAGCCAGGTGAAGCGTCGGGTCGCCGCCAGCGGTGTCTGCGGCGAGGCGATGAAGTAGTAATCGAGGTCGCCATGCGGGGCCGTGAAATAGCGATAGTGGCCGTGGTAATTGTCCAGCTCGCGGCCCATGTCGAAGCGGCAATCGGAGAGTGTGTCGTAGAACAGTCCGAAGCCGGTCGCTTCCTGCGGGCGCCAGGTGATGTAGAACGGGATGTGCTTGTAGAGCGGGTCGGTGGTGCGCGCGCTGTAACCCATGGCGTCGATGTTGCGCATCTCGTAGGATTGGCCGGCGCGATTCATCTCCCCCGCGCGTTCGCCCAGGCCAAAGTACATCTCGTCGGATTGACGGCGCAGGTAGTGGTAGACCTGCTGGTCCCAATAGCCGAAGTTGTAGGCCTGGGTGGGCCGGTCCGCCAGCACGGTGAGCCACTCATCGCCGCGGCGCAGTGCCCACTGGCAGAAGCCACCGTCCAGCGATATCGTCAGACGGATCAGTGCGGTCTCGATTTGCAGCAGGCCGGGCTCGTTGCGCAAGGCAAACGCAGGCAGGCTGAAACCGCTCAGGTCACGCCGGTCGCGGCCTTGCTGGGGAGTATCCTCGGCGCCGGGGGCAACGGCCCAGGAGGCCGGGCCGCGCAACTGGCCATCGGGTAGCACCAGCACGCGGATGATGTCCTCTTCCAGCACGAACAATTCGATCGTCGCGTCGGTGTCGGAGCTCAGGCGCAGGTGATTGTCCTGGGAGGACTGAAGCGCAAAGCGCGGGGGATGCAGCATGGACATGATAGGAACCTTGCGTTCAGATGGGAGAATGCAGCGCGCGCGCGGCCCGCTCTTCTGTGGATTGGCCACGGATCAGAATGATGAGCAGGACAGCACCGATCAGATCGAACGCGCCCAACATCCCGAACAGCGGACCATAACCGACGGTGTCGGCCAGCGCACCCACCAGCAGCGAGAAACCGAGGCCGCCGATCCACGCCGACATGCCGGCAAAGCCGCTGGCGGTGCCCACTTCCTCGGGGTCGAACACGTCGGCCGAGAGGGTATTGACCAGGCCCGAGATCATCTGGTGGGCAAAGCCGCCGACGCAGAACAAGGCAATGGCCGTGTAGGGAGAGGCCGCCAGGCCCACGCAGGCCGGTCCTATCATCATCACCGCGCCCAGTACCACGCCGTAGACGCGCGACCATACCAGAGGCACGCGGAAGCGGTTGATCAGGAACGGCGCCAGATAGCCGCCTGCGAGTCCTCCCAGGTCAGCCGCCAGGAAGGGTAGCCAGGCGAACAGGGCGATGGACTTCAGATCCAGGTGGCGTTCGTTGACGAAGTACAGCGGGATCCAGAAGCTGAAGGTCTGCCACGCCGGTTCGGCAAAGAAGCGTGCCAGTGCGATGGCCCAGAAGCGGCGCGAGCGCACCACGTCCTTGACCGGACGTTTGCCCCGCACCGCGCCGGCCGGCCGCAACTGGCCGCTGACGATGCTGTGCCTTTCGCTCTCGGACAAGGCCGCATGGTCACGCGGCGAGCGATAGAACGCAAACCACAGGGCGGCCCAGACGAAGCCGAGCAGGCCGGTCACCACGAAGGCCGATTGCCAGCCATAGCGCAATTGCAGGAAGATCACCAGCGGCGGGGCCAGCATCGCCCCTAGCGAGGTTCCCGAATTGAACCAGCCCACGGCCACGGACTTTTCCTTGTCGGGAAACCATTCAGCGACCGCTTTCATGCCCGAGGGGATGGCGGCAGCCTCGGTCAAGCCCATCAGGGCGCGGAAACCCGCCAGCGAGAGCCAGCCGCTGGCGCCTGCGTGCAGCACCCCGGCCAGCGACCACAGCACCCCGAACAAGGCGAAGCCAATGCGCAAGCCGACCAGGTCGACCACGAAGCCGCAGACCGGCTGCATGATGGTATAGCCGACCTGGAAGGCCGCGACGACGTAGGAATATTGCTGGGTACTCATCCCCAGTTCGTCCTTGAGGGTGGGGGCCAGCACCCCCAGTGAGTTGCGTGCCAGATAGTTGGTGATCGTGCCCAGGCAAACCAGCACGATGATCCACCAGCGTAAGCCCTTGATCGTTTTCAAGATTTGTCTCCTGTGAGGGGATTTTTATGTTGCCGTGCGGCGATGTCCCAGGAGATCCCCAACGAAGGGGTGAGAGCAGAACCAGCATGGCATTTTGGTAGCGCTACCAATATATTTGGCGATGATGGTAGCGGTACCAAATAACGCTGTCAATGATTGTTTGCTGACAAGTCGCATGACCGCGACGACGGCAATGAGCTTGCCAGACTGACACTGCGGCAATTTGTCCCATCGCAGCGCGCACCAGGCTTGGCTAGAATGCAGGCTTGTCTTCCTTGCTCCGCCATTTCCATGACCGCTCTCTTTGACCGCATCGAAAGCTTCCTGCGCAAGGCCTCCGGACTGCACATCGTGCTGGCCCTGCTGCTGGTGTGCGGCCTGCTGTGCTGGGCGGTCTGGGTGTGGGCCACCGGTGAGGGCCGCACGCCCTTCGGCATGCTGGATTTCTGTATCACGCCCGCCGCAAAATAAGTTTTTCCCCTCTGCAAGATTGATGTCGATGCCTGCACGCCCATGGCGAAGCGCCCTACAATGGCCGCTCTCGCAATATTTCCCGGCAGCATGGCGTCTTCCCCGACCTCTCCGTCCACCAGCAGCTTCCATCCCCGGCTGAGCCTGCAGACGCTCACGCGCGGCGATGGCCTGCTGGGCATGCGCGCGCACGGACTGTTCGGGCCGCGCGGTGCCATGGTGACGGTCGCCCAGATCGACTGGGTCTATGGCGAAGGCCCGCAGCGCTGGAGTACGCCGGCGCCGACCGGCCACGGCGAGGACGAGCCGACCTACACACCCGCCCACATCACGCGTGACTACGCGGCCGAATCGGCTGCGCTGGAGTGGATACGCGAACTGGGCCTGCTGCCCCTGCGCGAAGACGCCCTGCAATGGCGCGCCCACAATCCGCTGCATGATGCAGGCCCGCTGTGGACGCTGGTGCAGGAGGATTTCTTCGGCGACTTCTGGGCCGACCAGGCGCCCCGGCTGCAGCAGATGGGCTGGACCTTGCGCGCCCGGCCCGGCTTCGCGCACGAGAGCATCCCGGTGACGGCCTGGCGTTTCATCGTCAGTAGCGAGACCGGCGAAGTGCTCCAGCGCGAAGTGGCCGCGCCCTTGCAGGAGCGGGCCTTCTCCAGCGAGATCTTCGACGGCCTCGATCCCTCCGGGCGCTGGCTGCTCTCCATCGGCATCGAGGTCGATGGCGCGGTCATGGATGTGGCGCCGATGGTGGCCGACCTGCTGCGCCGCGATCCGCGCTGGGCCGATGCGCAGCAGGTCGAGCGCATCGATCCCCATGCCGTCATCTCCCTGCGTGCGCCCGGCGGCCGGCGCATCGATGCCATGGCCGGTCCCCTGAAGGCGGTGGTGTTGTCCCTGCTGGATCTGCTGGTCGATCTCAAGCGCAAGGAGGGGCCCTTGCAACTCTCCCCCTGGGACGCGCACCGGCTCGACAGCATCCACGCCACCCTGCAAGGGCTGGAGGGTGCTGTCCCCTGGCACATGAGCGGCCATGCCGGCGTGCTGGCGCTGGCGCAGCGCCTGCGGGCGGCCGGCAGCGTGCAGCCGGTGGCGCCGCCGCAAGGACTGGGCCTGACGCTGCGTGCTTACCAGCTGCAAGGGGTGGCATGGATGCAGTATCTGCGCGCACAGGGCCTGGCCGGCATCCTGGCCGACGACATGGGCCTGGGCAAGACCGCCCAGGTGCTGGCCCATCTGCTGATCGAAAAAGAGGCCGGTCGCCTGGACCTGCCAGCACTGGTGGTGGTGCCGACCTCGCTGTTGTTCAACTGGCAGCAGGAAGCCCGTCGCATCACGCCCTCGCTGCGCGTGCAGGTGCTGCATGGCGAAGACCGGGCGCGTCATGTCGCGGCGGTAGCGGCCGGCCAGGTCGACCTGGTGCTGACCACCTATCCGCTGCTGTGGCGTGACCTGGACCAGCTGCTGCCGCTGCGTTTCCACCTGCTGGTGCTGGACGAGGCGCAGACCGTCAAGAACGCCGCCTCGCGCAGTGCCGCGGCAGCCCGGCGCCTGCGTGCCCGGCATCGCCTGTGCATGACCGGCACGCCCCTGGAGAACCACCTGGGTGAGCTGTGGAGCCAGTTCCATTTCCTCATGCCCGGTTTCCTGGACGATGCACGCAGCTTTGCGCGACTGTGGCGCAAGCCCATCGAGGAGCAGGGCGAGACCGTGCGCGCCCGCCTGCTGGCGCAGCGCGTGCGGCCTTTCATCCTGCGGCGGCGCAAGCAGGATGTGCTGCAGGAACTGCCGGCGCGCAGCGAGATCATCGAACGCCTGCAATTGCAGGGACGCCAGCGCGAACTCTACGAGAGCGTGCGCCTGGCCGCCGACAAGCAGGTGCGCCGCGCGCTGGAGCGGCGCGGACTGGGTGGCTCGCAGGTGACGGTGATGGATGCCTTGCTGAAGTTGCGCCAGGTCTGCTGCGATCCCTACCTGCTCAAAGAGGGCCGCATGCCCAAGGGCATAGAGCGCGCCAAGATCGAATGGCTGCGCGACATGTTGCCGGCGCTGGTGGAGGAGGGCCGGCGCATCCTGGTGTTCTCGCAATTCACCAGCATGCTGGCCTTGATCGAGGCGCAACTGCAGGCGCTGCAATTGCCCTGCCTTTCGCTCACCGGCGCCACCGACCCCGCCGAGCGGGGCGAGGTGATTGCGCGCTTCCAGGCCGGTGAGGCGCCGCTGTTGCTGGTGAGTCTGAAGGCCGGTGGCGTGGGCCTGAACCTGACCGCCGCCGACACCGTCGTGCTGGTCGATCCCTGGTGGAACCCGGCCGTGGAAGAGCAGGCGATCGCGCGCGCCCATCGGCTCGGACAGACGCGCCAGGTGTTCGTCTACAAGCTGGTCATCGAAGGCAGCATCGAAGAGCGCCTGCTCGAACTGCAGGCCCGCAAATCGGCACTGGCCGAGGGCATGCTGGGTCGCGACGAGGCCGGCGCCATCAAGTTCGGCGAAGAGGAATTGCAGGCCTTGCTGGCGCCCCTGGGGGCGGGCGTGACCGAGAAGATCCTGCCGTCGCACGGCACTCGCAGTGGCTGATGGCCGCACGCCAATGGCCGCACAGGCGCCGGCGGTTCCTGCTGTTGAGCTTGTCTGGGCGAGCAGGGCGTGGTGGTTTTCCGACTCAGTCATTTCCTGATGCCGGCTTTCCGATGATGACGCTACCATGCGCTCATTCAAATTAAAGCGGTCAGGGTGGAGCGAGACATGGGCTGGGTTGGAGTCATCATGCAGTACGCGATCTATGTGGCATTGGTGTTGTGTGCCCTGGGCCTGGTGGCGACCATCGTCTTGTTCATCGTGCTCGAACAGCGCTGGCAGGAACGTGCCGAGCGCGACGCCCGGGAGATCATGAGCCGCCACGCGCCTCGTGCCCAAGCCAGAGAGGACGGCTTGCCCCTGCATCCCTGGGAAGAGATGCGCAATCGCATCGGTGAAATGCAGATCGTCGCCGACGAAAACGACCGCCCCGCCCCCTTCAAGAACGTCGCCTGATACCGAAGAAGGTCCTGCTGCAGACATGGCGCGCACCGAGATATTTCGTGTCGTGATAGCAGTAATAATCTGCCGGCATGGCAGCAAGGCCGCGCGCCCGTTCCGGCATTGCGCCGGAAACCCGAAGATCGGGCGCAATCCCTTTGCCGGCGCGGCTTTTCGCCATTCATCCGCGATGCAGTGCCGATAGCCTTTTCCTGAACGGCGACATAGTCACAAGCGATTGTTCCAGTTCCCGGAACACTCAATTCTCCTGGCGCGTGTTTTTCTGCCGCCCTCCCTTCCGTAGACTTCAGTCCATCGATGAACGACATCGCAACGCAAGAAACGATGCGGTTCTGAGAGAGAGGCACATGTCATCTCACGCAACCGACACATGTACCCGATTTTGTCGATCCGATATCGGACCGGCTTCACTGAACCTTCAAGGAGAACATCATGTCCGCAAAGACCATCATCGCCGCCGTCCTGGCCCTGTCCGCTTCGTCCATCGCTTTCGCCGAAGCACCGTATCCGGTTGAAAAGCCTTTCGTTTCCCACACCACCCGTGCCGCCGTGAAGGCCGAACTGGCCAAGGCTCAGCAACAAGGCCTGGCCAACCAGCCTGACTCGGTGTTCCCGGTGACCACTTCGGCCCCGGCCAACAGCGGCCTGCAAACCGCCGGTAGCGTGTCGGCTTCGACCTACGCTGGTGCCTGATTGCAGCCGGGCGGGAGGATGCGGTGAGCACCGCGTCTTCCAGTCGCAGCGCCGGCAGGCAAGGAAGTAAAAGAAGCATACGAAGCAAACCAGCAAGTACAACAACAACGAGGAAACCATCATGCTGCACCAACTGTTCTCGCGTAGCCTGTCCGTCTATCCACGGATCTACCTGCAATTCGCGGCCCTGGTGGCCTTGCTGATCGCGGCCGAGTTCAGCCTGGGTACGCTGTCCATGATGCTGACCCAGCGTGCGCTCTATCGTGTATCACAGCGCGTGCGTAGCCGCCGTGCCGGCTTGCGCCATCGGCGCGATGTCCATGGCGATTGCCTCGATGGAAATTGTTGCGCTTGAGGATCCACCAGGATCCAAGTCTGAAACGGCACGCCGCACTCCGGCGTGCCGTTTCCATTTGGGCTGCGGGATGACCATCGGGATAGTCATCGAGATAGTCATCGAGATGCGAGGTCGATGCAGCATCGGCCAACTGGACTACACTGCGTCCATCACCACCCGCACGCTCCCGCCATGAAACGCAACCTCCACCTGCTCGTCATCGATCCGCAAAACGATTTCTGCGACCTGCCGCCGGCCTACCTGCCCCTCGATCCACTGACCGGCGCACGCCTGCAGCCGGCACTGCCGGTTGCGGGCAGCCATGCCGACCTGCAACGGGTGGCTGCGCTCATCGATGCAGGTGCCGCTGGCCTGTCCGCCATCAGCATCACGCTTGACGCCCATCATCGGCTGGACATCGCCCATCCCACGTTCTGGCAGACCGGCGCAGGCGCTGAAGTATCGCCCTTTACCCAGATCGAGGCCGCCCAGGTGCGCAGCGGCGCCTATCGCCCGCGTGACCCGCAGGCCCTGCCACGCGCACTGGCCTACCTCGATGCACTGGAAGCGGCCGGGCGATATCGCCTCATGGTCTGGCCGGTGCATTGCGAGATCGGCAGCTGGGGGGCCGCCGTGCATGCCGATGTGCGCGCCGCCTACAACCGTTGGGAAGACGCCACCCATGGCATCGTCACCAAGCTCGGCAAGGGCAGCAATCCCTGGACCGAACACTACTCGGCCGTGATGGCCGAGGTGCCCGATGCCACCGATCCCCAGACCCAGCTCAACCATGGCTTCCTGCAGAGGCTGGCCGGGGCCGATGTCCTCTACATCACCGGGGAGGCCGCCAGCCATTGCGTGCGCGCCAC
>JAFAMT010000175.1 GCA_019233085.1 Herbaspirillum sp. | reverse complement strand
CTACGTGGTCAACGGGCAGAAGGTATGGATCTCGCGCATCCAGCATTCGGACCTGATGATCCTGCTGGCACGCACCACGCCGCTGGACCAGGTCAGGAAGAAGTCGGAGGGCATGTCCATCTTCCTGGTCGATCTCAAGGAGGCCATCGGCCATGGCATGGAGGTGCGGCCCATCCTCAACATGGTCAACCATGAGACCAATGAACTCTTCTTCGACAACCTGGAAATCCCGGCCGAGAACCTGATCGGCGACGAGGGAAGGGGCTTCAAATACATCCTCGACGGCCTCAACGCCGAGCGCACCCTGATTGCGGCCGAATGCATCGGCGACGGCTACTGGTTCATCGACAAGGCCACGCAATACGCCAATGAGCGCGTGGTATTCGACCGCCCCATCGGCATGAACCAGGGCGTGCAGTTTCCGATTGCCGATGCCTACATCGAGATCGAGGCCGCCAACCTGATGCGCTACAAGGCTTGCGAACTCTTCGACGCGCGCCAGTCCTGCGGTGCCCAGGCCAACATGGCCAAGTACCTGGCTGCCAAGGCCTCATGGGAGGCGGCCAATGTCTGCCTGCAGACCCATGGCGGCTTTGGCTTCGCCTGCGAATACGACGTCGAGCGCAAGTTCCGCGAGACGCGCCTGTACCAGGTGGCGCCGATCTCGACCAACCTAATTTTCTCTTACGTGGCCGAGCACGTCCTCGGCCTGCCGCGCTCTTTCTGAACCTGCCCATCGACCGAGGAGGCGCCATGTCGCAAGCCAACCGCCCGCTGGAGGGCATTACCGTCATCAGCCTGGAACATGCCATTGCCGCGCCGTTCTGCACGCGCCAGCTGGCCGACCTGGGTGCCCGGGTGATCAAGATCGAGCGTCCCGGGGTGGGCGATTTCGCACGGGGTTATGACACCCGTGTGCATGGCCTGTCGTCGCACTTCGTCTGGACCAATCGTTCCAAGGAAAGCCTTACCTTGAATCTCAAGGATGAGGAGGGCAAGCGCATCATCGGGCAACTGCTGCAAGAGGCCGACGTGCTGGTGCAGAACCTGGCGCCGGGCGCGGCGGCCGGGCTGGGCCTGTCGGCCTCGGTGCTGCAGGCAAGGCATCCGCGCCTGATCGTCTGCGACATTTCCGGTTACGGCGAGGACGGCCCCTATCGCGACAAGAAGGCCTATGACCTGCTGATCCAGAGCGAGGCCGGCTTTCTCTCGGTAACGGGCACCCGTGAAGAGGTGGTCAAGGCCGGTTGCTCGATTGCCGACATCGCCGCCGGCATGTATGCCTACTCCAACATCCTGGCCGCGCTGATCAAGCGCGGGCGCGACGGGCGCGGCAGCCACATCGACCTGTCCATGCTGGAGGCGCTGACCGAGTGGATGAGCTTCCCGCTCTACTACGCCTACCAGGGTGCGGGCGCGCCGCAGCGCTCCGGGGCCGAGCACGCCACCATCTATCCCTACGGTCCCTTTACGGCGGGCGATGGCAAGACCGTCATGCTCGGTCTGCAGAACGAGCGCGAATGGAAGGTCTTCTGCGAGGTGGTGCTGGAGGATGCGGCCCTGGCCGGCGATGCGCGCTTCTCCAGCAATTCGCGCCGCCATGAACATCGTGATGTGCTGCGCCAGTTGATCCTGGACATGTTCGCTGGCATGACCGCCGAACAGGTGGTGGCGCGACTGGACCAGGCCCAGATCGCCAATGCCCGCGTCAATGGCATGGACGAGCTGTGGCATCACCCGCAACTGGCGGCGCGCCAGCGCTGGGCCGAGGTCGCTACGCCGGCCGGCAAGGTGGCGGCGCTCTTGCCGCCGGGGGCCAACGACAGCTACGACTACCGCATGGATCCCATCCCGGCGCTGGGCGAGCATACCGATGCCATTCTCGCCGGGCTGGGCTATGACGAGGCCGCCATCGCCACGCTGCGCGCGCGGGGAGTGGTGTGATGGCGCCGCAGATCGCCACCGCCAGCAGTTTCCTGTTCGTGCCGGCCAATCGCCCGGAGCGCTACGCCAAGGCCCTGGCCAGTGGCGCCGATGCGGTCATCGTCGATCTTGAAGATGCCGTGGCCCTGCCGCAGAAGGAGCAGGCCCGCCAGACCCTGGCGCGCTGGCTGCGCGAGCAGGGGCCGCAGCCGCGTGTGTGGGTGCGCATCAATGCCGCCGACACGGTCTGGCATGGCGAGGACCTGATGACGTTTTCGGCACTGTCCGTGGCCGGCATCGTGTTGCCCAAGGCGGAGGAGCCCAAGAGCCTGTCGGAGATTGCCCGTCGGCTGGGGCCCGGGCGCGGCCTGATCGCGCTCATCGAGAGTGCCGCCGGTCTGGCGGCGATGCGCGGGATTGCTGCCGTGCCGGGCGTGCAGCGGCTGGCCTTCGGTGCCATCGATGCGCAGGTCGATCTGGGCATGCAATGCGGTCCGGAAGAGGAGGAGCTGACGCACTTCCGCATCGAGATGGTGATGGCCTCGCGCCTGGGTGGCATCGCCCCGCCCATCGATGGCGTCACCACCGATTTCAATGACGACGCCTTCCTCGCGCGCATGGTCCAGCGGGCGCGCCGGCTGGGCTTTGGCGCCAAGCTGTGCATCCATCCGCGCCAGGTGGAAGGGGTGCGGCGTGGCTTCATGCCCAGCGAGCAGGAGCTGGCCTGGGCCGCCGCCGTGATGGCGGCGGTGCGCGCCAGCGACGGCGGTGCCATTTCGCTGGACGGCAAGATGATCGACAGGCCGGTGATCCTACAGGCCGAGAAGTTCCTGCACCAGGCCGGTCTGTTGACCGATTGAACCGGACCTGCTCGTGTAACCTAGACGTTTTCCAACCTGAGGGAGACGACAACATGAAAATCCAGGCCGCCGTATTGCGCGAAATGACCGATGCGCATCCATTTGCCGTGAGCCAGCCGCTGAAGATCGAGGAACTCGACCTCGATCCGCCCGGCTCCGGCGAGGTGCTGGTGAAGATGAAGGCTGCCGGCCTGTGCCATTCGGACCTGTCGGTGATCACCGGCGTGCGTCCGCGTCCGGTGCCCATGGCGCTGGGCCACGAGGCCTCGGCCGAGGTGGTGGAGGTGGGCAGTGGCGTGACCGACCTGCGTGCCGGCGATCTGGTGGTGCTGGTCTTCGTGCCCAGTTGCGGCCATTGCCTGCCCTGCATGGAGGGGCGGCCGGCGCTGTGCGAGCCGGGCGCGGCCACCAATACCGTGGGGGAACTGCTGTCGGGCCAGCGCCGCCTGCGTGACAAGACCCAGGCGGTGCATCACCACCTCGGCGTGTCGGCCTTTGCCGACCATGCCGTGGTCTCGCGCCGCTCCTGCGTGAAGATCGAGGCCGATATCGATCCGGTCGAGGCGGCCCTGTTCGGTTGCGCGGTGTTGACCGGCGTGGGCGCGGCCGTCAATACCGCCGAGGTCAAGGCCGGTACCACGGCGGCGGTGCTGGGCCTGGGTGGCGTGGGCCTGTGCGCGATGCTGGGGGCACTGGCCTCCGGTGCCCGCGAGGTGATCGCGGTGGACCTGCACGACAGCAAGCTGGAAGTGGCGCGTGCGCTGGGCGCGACCGCCACCGTGAATGCCCGTGACCCGGATGCCGTGGCAAAGGTCAAGGAACTCACCAAGGGCGGCGTGGACTACGCCTTCGAGATGGCAGGTTCCGTGCAGGCCATGGAAGCCGCCTACCGCATGACCCGCCGTGGCGGCATGACGGTCACGGCCGGCTTGCCGGCACCGAACCAGAACTGGGCGCTGCAGCAGGTCAGCCTGGTGGCCGAGGAACGTACCGTCAAGGGCAGCTACATCGGCTCCTGCGTGCCGCTGCGCGATATCCCGCGCTACATCGGCCTGTACCAGGCCGGCCGCCTGCCGGTGGACAAGCTCATGGGCGAGCGCCTGGCGCTGGCCGACATCAATCGCGGCTTCGACCGCCTGCATAGCGGGGAGGGGCTGCGCGACCTGATCGTCTTTTAACGCCAGCGGCCGGGCTCATCGGTCGCTGGCTTCACCCGGAGGAGACACGCATGAGCATCAACAACATGCGGGCGGCACTGACCGCCTGCGCCTTTGTCACACTGGCACTGCCGGCCACGGCAGTGCTGGCCCAGCAGACCATCGTCATCAAGTTCAGCCACGTGGTGGCCAACGACACGCCCAAGGGCAAGGGCGCCGAACGCTTCAAGGAACTGGCCGAGAAGGCCACCCGCGGGCGCGTCAAGGTCGAGGTCTATCCCAACAGCACGCTCTACAAGGACAAGGAAGAACTGGAGGCGCTGCAGCTGGGTTCGGTGCAGATGCTGGCGCCGTCGCTGGCCAAGTTCGGGCCGCTGGGCGCGCGCGAGTTCGAAGTGTTCGACCTGCCTTACATCTTCCCCAACAAGGAAGTGTTGAAGCGCGTGACCGAGGGGCCGATCGGGCAGGGCCTGTTCCAGAAGCTGGAGGGCAAGGGCATCAAGGGCCTGGCCTACTGGGATAACGGCATGAAGGTGATGACGGCCAACCGGCCGTTGCACAAGGTGGCGGACTTCCGGGCGTTGAAGATGCGTATCCAGTCTTCCAAGGTGTTGGACGAGCAGTTCCGGGCATTGAAGGCCAATCCGCAGGTGCTGGCTTTCTCCGAGGTGTACCAGGCCATGCAGACTGGCGTGGTCGATGGCAGCGAGAACACGCCCTCCAATGTCTATACCCAGAAGATGCATGAGGTGCAGTCCAACCTGACGGTGTCCGACCATGGGTATATCGGTTACGC
>JAFAMT010000101.1 GCA_019233085.1 Herbaspirillum sp. | reverse complement strand
CCGCATGACCGGCGGATCCTCCAGCGGCTCGGCCTCGGCGGTCGGCGCCGACCTGGTGGACCTGTCCATCGGCAGCGATACCGGCGGCTCGATCCGCCTGCCGGCGGCCTGTTGCGGCGTGGTCGGCTTCAAGCCCACGTTCGGCCGTGTCAGCCGCGCCGGCGCCTATCCCCAACACAGCACCCTGGATTGCGTGGGCCCCTTCGCCCGCAGCATGGAGCTGATCATCAGCGCCATGGGCAGCATCGCGCCGGGCTTCGATGTGGCCGTCGCACGCTCGCCAGCGGCCTCGGCCCGCGTGAAGCTGGTGACGGTACAGGCCGATGCCGACATCGCCGCGGCCGTGCAGGCGGCCTTTGCCGCCAGCGGCTGGCGCGGCACGCCCTGGACACCGGCGCACATGCAAGCCGCCTTCGAAGCCGGCATGACCCTCATCAACCGCGAGACCTACGCCGCCTTCGGCCATCTGCTGGGACGCGGCAAGTTGGGCGCCGATATCGAGAAACGTCTCGCGGCCGCTGCCGCCACCACCGATGCCGCCGTGGCCCATGCCGAAGAGGTGCGCGCAGCCTTCAGCGCCGAAGTCGATGCCGCGCTGGCCGATGCCGATGCGCTGCTGCTGCCCACCCTGCCGTCGCTGCCGCCGACGCTGGACGCCATCTGCCAGGGCGCATCGGTACTGACGCTGTCGTCGCTGGTGCGCCCCTTCAACCTGTCGGGCCACCCGGCACTGAGCATTCCCATCGCCATCGCCGGCAGCCCGCTCAAGACCGGCCTGCAACTGGTGGGACGCAAGGGTGAGGACGAACGCCTCTGTGCGCTGGGCCTGCAGCTCGAAAAGACACTGAAGGCAGCACGGTGATCGAAGCCGCAACAACACCCACCACGCCCACTACGTCCACTACGCCCGCCTGACATCAACACCGACAACGACAGCAAGCCACTGGAGAATGCAATGAACGCACCGTTACGCTTCCATCCGCGCAAGACCGAGTCATCCCATGCCGACCTGGTGCAGGATGCGATGGTCGATCCCTCGCTCTATACCGACCCGGCCATCTTCGAGGTCGAGATGGACAAGATCTTCTACAAGACCTGGATCTGGGTCGGCCATGAAAGCGAGATCAGGAACCCGGGCGACTTCAAGACCGCCCAGATCGGCCGCCAGCCGGTCATCGTGGTGCGCGACAAGACCGGCAAGATCAATGTGCTGGAAAACCGCTGCCGCCATCGCGGCGCCACCGTCTGCGAAAAGCACAAGGGCAACGCCACCGGTTTCACCTGCCCCTATCACAGCTGGTCCTATGCCCTGGACGGCAAGCTGCGCGGCCTGCCCTACCCGGAAGGCTATGAAGACGTCATCGAAAAGGCCGACCTGCCGCTGCAAAGCCTGCGCGTGGACAGCTACAACGGCATGATCTTCGCCTCCTTCAACCAGGAAGTGGAACCGCTGTCGGACTTCCTGGGCCATGCCAAGAAGTGGATCGACCTGTTCATGAAGCAGGGCGCCGGCTTCCCCATCAAGGTGCAGGGCGAACACAAGTTCAGCTTCAAGGGCAACTGGAAGATCCAGCTGGAAAACACCACCGACGGTTATCACTTCCCGGTGGTGCACAAGACCTTCCTGTCCTCGGTGGATGAGGAGACTTCCGAGATGCTCTCCTTCATGACCGATGACCAGTCCATCACCCGTTCGCTGGGCAATGGCCACAGCGTCATGATCATGGTGCCGGAACACGTGGACCTGGATGTGGACGATGGCAGCGAGCAACTGCAGGAGCGCTTCGCCCACGTCACCGAGGAACTGTCCAAGACCATGCCGCCGGAGCAGGTGCGCCGCATCGTGCGCTCGCTGCACGGCGCCGGCTTCAACCTGAACCTGTTCCCCAATGTGGCCATGTCGATGTCCTTCTTCCGCGTGCTGCATCCGGTGTCGGTGAGCGAGACCCAGATCCGTCACGTGGCCCTGGGCATGGATGGCGGCCCCGAGATCGCCAACCGCGAACGCCTGCGCATCCACGAACACTTCCAGGGTCCGTTCGGCTTCGGCAGCCCCGACGACGCCGAAGCCTGGGAACGCGTGCAGGCAGGCTCCCATGCCGGTCGCAATGCACCGATCCTGGTCAACCGTGGCCTGAACCGCGAATGGGTGGACGACAACGGCGACAAGGTGTCGCACTCGACCGATGAAACCGGCATGCGCGAAGCCTATGCCATGTGGAAAAAGATGATGGAGAAGTGATCAACATGAGCCAACAAGACACCCTGCAAGGCATCCCCGATCAAATGGCCCGGGCCATCGCCTTCATCTGGAAAGAGGCCGAACTGCTGGACCGCAAGGACTACGCCACCTGGCAGACCCTGTGGACCGACGATGGCTACTACGTGGTGCCGATCGACCAGGAAACCACTGATTTCGCGGCCACGCTGAACTACGCCTACGACAATGCCCACATGCGCAAGATCCGCATCGAACGCCTGACCTCGGGCCACGCGATGTCGGCGGTGGATGCGGCTGCAACCGTGCGCACGGTGTCGCGTTTCGTGCCGGTGCACCTGTCGGACGAACTGGTGGAAATCACCTCGGCCCAGGTGCTGGTGGGCTACAAGCGCCAGCAGCACACGATGTTCGTGGCCAATGTCACGCACCGGCTGCGCTTTACGCCCCAGGGACCGAAGATCGAGCAGAAGGTGATCCGCCTGATCAACTCGATGGACAGCCTCAATGCATTGGGCTTCCTGCTGTAAGTCCGGGTGCACGGCGTACATCGCAGATCGCACATCGCACATCGTCTCCCAGGTAACCGAGTATTGGCATTGAACATGAAACTGATCGTTGACCGTCTCACCGATGAAACCGGTGATATCCGTTCCTTCCGTCTGGTGCGTGCCGATGGCGCCCCGCTGCCGGCCTATGAGCCGGGGGCCCACATCGACATCACCGGGCCGACCGGGATCGTGCGCCAATACTCGCTATGCGGACCACTGGAAGACCGTTGCGGCTACACCATCGCCGTCAAGCGCGAGCCGGCATCGCGGGGCGGCTCGGCCGCCCTGCACGATGCCGTGCAAGTGGGCATGGAACTGGAAGTGGGCACACCGCGCAACCTCTTCGCGCTGGACGCCAGTGCC
>JAFAMT010000023.1 GCA_019233085.1 Herbaspirillum sp. | reverse complement strand
TCGCCAGCGATCCAGAAAAAGAAAACGGGCTGTAAAAACAGCCCGTTTTTCATGAGTGGTCGGAGTACAAGGATTCGAACCTTGGACCCCCTGGTCCCAAACCAGGTGCGCTACCGGGCTGCGCTACACTCCGAGAAGCGAGATAATAGCAGCATATCTTCCTTTGGGTCAACCAGCTTTGTAAAAGTATCAAGAAACCGCCGCGCCCTCCTGCGCTTCGGCTGCGGCGAGGACCTTGATTTCCACGAGCAACTTCTTGATTTCCGGCACGCAGGAGCCGCAATTGCCCCCGGCCTTCAGGCAGGCCGTGACCTGTCTCACTTCGCTCAGGCCCTGCTTGCGGATGGTGTTGCAGATGGTGTTGCGTCCCACGCCGAAGCAGGAGCAGACGGTCGGCCCGGTGTCGGCGCCTTTCTCGATCGGTGCGCCTACCAGCAGGCCGACGCGGTCCGCTTCATCCAGCTTGTCCTTGGCAAACAGGCCTGCCAGCCAGGAGCGCGAGGGCAGGTCGGGACGGGCCGACATGAACAGGCACATGTCGATGCGGTCATCCACCACATGCACGGCGCGGTAGCTGCCGTCGCTCAGGTCTTCGTATTCCAGCCAGTCGGCATCGGGGTCGCGCACGCCCAGCATCTCACGTGCCCAGGCGCTGTGGTCGTTGATGGTGTTGCGGCCGGCCAGTTCGTAGCGCATGAAGTCGCGGCCCTGCACGCGGGTCCAGTGGGTGATGTCGTCCAGCGCCAGTGCGTGGCGGGTGAGGATGAAGCCGTGCCAGACGACGCGGAATTCCTCGATGGCCACCGGCGTGTGCTTGAACTCGGGTTCGCCCGAGACCGGGTCGACCACCGGGTTGACCACCGCACCCACGCGCGCATCCGAGGCCGATTGGCCGTTCCAGTGGATAGGTACGAACACCGAACCGCGCGGGATGCCGCCGCCATGCTGCACGCGCGCCACCATCGCACCCCAGCGGCTGCTCACGCGGGCCAGGCCGCCTTCGCGCACACCATACAGCAGGGCGTCTTGCGGGTGGATGTCGATGAAAGATTCGGGGATGTGGCTGGCCAGCGTGGCGGACTTGCCGGTGCGCGTCATGGTGTGCCAGTGGTCGCGCACGCGGCCGGTGTTGAGGCTCAGCGGATAGTCGTCGCACGGGGCATGCGCGGGCTCACGCGGTTCGGTCGGGATGAAGCGGGCACGGCCGTCGGCGTGGCTGAAGCGGTAGTCCTGCAGCACGCGTGCGGTGCCGGCGATGCTGCCATCGGAGAGGCGCTGCACCGGCCACTGGATCGGGGCCAGGGTGTCGTAGCCAGCCTTGTCCATGCCGGTCAGGCCGGCAAGGTTGAAGACGCGGCGCGCGTGGCTGGCATCGACTTCGCCATTGCGGTGGGCCGACAGGCGGGCGTGTTCGTCGAAGATCGCGTGCGGGCCGGCGAAATCGAAACCGTCAAAGCCCATGCGACGGGCCACGTCGCAGATGATGTCCCAGTCGCCGCGCGCTTCTCCAGGGGCAGCCAGGAAGGCGCGCTGGCGCGAGATGCATCGTTCCGAGTTGGTGACCGTGCCATCCTTCTCGCCCCAGGCCAGCGCCGGCAGCAGCACATGCGCGAAGGCGTTGGTGTCGGTCTGGCTGATGACGTCGGAGGACACCACCAGCTCGCACTTCTGCAGGGCGCGTTGCACCAGGTCGGCGTCGGGCAGGCTGACCATGGGGTTGGTGGCCATCACCCAGACGGCCTTGATGCGGCCGTCCTCGATGGCGCGGAACATGTCCACCGCCTTCAGGCCAGGCTTGTCAGCCATGCGCGGGGATTGCCAGAAGTCTTGCACGATGTCGCGGTGCAGCGGCTGGTCCAGGTCCATGTGGGCGGCCAGCATGTTGGCCAGGCCGCCGACTTCGCGGCCGCCCATGGCATTGGGCTGGCCAGTGATGGAGAAGGGACCCATGCCAGGCTTGCCGATGCGGCCGGTGGCCAGGTGGCAGTTGATGATGCTGTTGACCTTGTCGGTACCTGCCGAGGACTGGTTCACGCCCATGGAGAATCCGGTCACCACCTTCTCGGTATTGGCGAAGGCGTCGTAGAAGGCCAGCAGGTCTGGCAGGCTGATCTTGCAGATGCGTGCTACCGTGGCGGGATCGGCGCAGTCGGCGTCGGCCATTGCCAGGGTCTCGTCGAAGCCCTGGGTGTGGGACCCGATGAAGGCGTTGTCGCGCAGGCCGCGATGGGCCAGGTAGCTCATCAGGCCGTTGAAGAGCCATACGTCGGTGCCGGCCTTGACCGGCAGGTGCAGGTCGGCCAGTTCGCAGGTGGCGGTGCGGCGCGGGTCGATGACGATCAGGCGCATCTGTGGCCGGGTTTCCTTCAGGCGGGCGATGCGCTGGAACAGGATGGGGTGGCACCACGCTGCATTGGAGCCGACCAGTACCACCAGGTCGGCCAGTTCCAGGTCCTCATAGCAGACCGGGACCAGGTCTTCACCAAAGGCGCGCTTGTGGCCGGCCACGGCCGAGGACATGCACAGCCGCGAATTGGTATCGATGTTGGCGCTGCCGATGTAGCCCTTCATGAGCTTGTTGGCGATGTAGTAGTCCTCGGTGAGCAGCTGGCCGGAGACGTACAGGGCCACGGCATCGGGGCCGTGTTCGGCGATGATGGCGGCGAACTTGCCTGCCACGTGATCCAGCGCATCGTCCCAGGAGGCGCGTTGCAGCTGTCCTTGCGCATCGCGCATCTGGGGATGCAGCAGGCGGCCGTCCAGGTCCACCGTCTCGCCCAGGGCCGAGCCCTTCACGCACAGGCGCCCCAGGTTGGCGGGATGTTGTTCGTCGCCCTTGATGCCCAGGCTGCCATCGTCTTTCATCGAAGCCGTTACGCCGCAGCCCACGCCGCAATACGGGCAGGTGGTGTTGGTGGTCGCCACGGCCAGGGCGAGCGGGGTCTGGGAGAGGTTCATGGAATTCCTTGGAAGCTAGGCGGCTTGCTGGCACATGGCCTGGCCGAAGGGCAGCTGGCGGCGGAAGGCGCTGATGTCGCGTCCGCTCTGGATCAGGTCGAAGTACCAGGGGCCGTCCTTGACGTCACCATACAGTACCGCACCCACCAGGCGCGTACCGCGCAACACCAGGCGCTTGTAGATACCACGACGCGGGTCGCGCACCACCAGGTCTTCGGTATCGTCGCCGCCGACGAAGTCACCGGCGGAATACAGGTCCACTCCGGTGACCTTGAGCTTGGTGGCGGTGGCCTGCTGCACGTAGCGGCGATGACCGGCGCCGGCCAGGTGTGCGCCGCAGACGCGGGCCTGGTCCCAGATCGGCGCCACCAGGCCGAAGGTGGCCTTGCGGTGCTGCACGCATTCGCCCACGGCATAGACGCGCGGGTCGTAGGTCTGCAGGGTGTCGTCGACGATGATGGCGCGTTCGCAGTGCAGTCCGGCGGCCTTGGCCAGGGCGATGTTGGGGCGCACGCCGGCGGTCATCACCACCAGGTCGGCGGGAGTGCTGCTGCCATCCTTGAAGCGCACAGCGGTAACGCGATCGGGGCCGACGATCTCTTCGGTATGGGCATTGAGCAGGAAGCGCATGCCCTTAGCCTCCAGCGCCTTCTTCAGGAGGGCGGCGGCGGGCTTGTCCAGTTGCTGGTTCATCAGCGTATCGGTGAGATGCACCACGGTCACGTCCATGCCCTGGCGCATCAAACCATTGGCGGCTTCCAGCCCGAGCAGGCCGCCGCCGATGACCACCGCGTGCTTGTGGGTGCGCGCCGCTTCCAGCATGGTATCGACGTCCTGGATGTCGCGAAAGGCGATCACGCCCGGCAACTGGTGGCCCGGCACCGGGATGATGAAGGGGGTCGAGCCGGTGGCCAGCAGCAGGCGGTCGTACTTCACCGCCAGGCCGGAGCGCGCATGCACGGTGCGCTGGCGGCGGTCGATGTGGACCACCGGGTCGCCCGCGTGCAGGGTGATGCCGTTCTCGTCGTACCAGGCGCGGGGGTTGAGCATGATGTCATCGATGCTCTTGTCGCCAGCCAGCACCGGCGAGAGCATGATGCGGTTGTAGTTGCCGTGCGGCTCGGCGCCGAAGACGGTGATGTCGTAGAGATCCGGCGCCAGCTTGAGCAATTCCTCGACCGTGCGCATGCCGGCCATGCCATTGCCCACCACCACCAGCGCGGGTCTGGCGGCCTGGGTCGGGCTGGTGTCGGGCAGGGTGTTCATCTCAGGCACCGATCCAGACTTTGCCGTCGGCGATGCGCGCCGGCCAGGCCGGTACCGAATGGGCGGGCTCTTCCAGGCACTCGCCGGTCTGCAGGTCGAAGTGCTGCTTGTAGATAGGCGAGGCCACCACGATGCGTTCGCCCAGGCTGCCGACCAGCCCGCGCGAGAGCACGGCGGCGTCGGAATTGGGATCGTAGTTGCCGATGGCGAACACGCGCGCCTGCGGCTCGCAGGCGCTGCTGTCGATGACGTGGAAGATGGCCACCTGCTGGTCGCCGATCAGGGCGGCCACGCCGGTGTTGGGGACGATCTCGGCCAGTTCGCAGATCGGGGTCCAGTGCTTGATTTGCTGGTCGCTGTGCATGCGGTGCTCCTGATGGTTGTACGGCGGGTGCGCCTTCGATACGCGGCGTTGCCGCTACTCAGTCCGAACGGTACTTTATTCATCGACTACCGTTCGGACTGAGTAGTCGCGTAGCGACGTATCGAAGGCGCGACTACGGCCGGATATCACACGGTCTCGACGACCAAGGGAATATCGAGCAACTTCTTCTCGGCCACCGTCGCCGGCCGGATCTGCCCGCGTTCCTCGACAAACCTGATGTTGCCATCGGCGGCCTTGCTGTTGACGAAGTGGCGGAAGCGCTTGCGGGTCTCGGGGTCGGTGACGGCCTTCTTCCATTCGCATTCGTAGGTGTCGACCACATGCTGCATGTCGCTTTCCAGCTCGGCGGCGATGCCCAGCCTGTCG
>JAFAMT010000450.1 GCA_019233085.1 Herbaspirillum sp. | reverse complement strand
ACGATCGAACTCCACGCCCTCCAGGCATTGCAGCGCCACCGACAGCTCGGCGCTACGGGCGCGCGGGATGTAGATCAGGTCGGCGCTGCGCAAAGCGGCCAGCGCTGCCAGCGGCAAATAGCCGGCCGGGCCGGGGCCGACGCCGATGCCGGTCAGGCGGCCGGTCTTGGGGTCAGTCATGCCAGTGCTCCCAGGTGACGACCGTCGAGGTCGAACAGGCGCACTTCGATACGCGACACCGCTGGCACGCGGGCCTGCGCCAGCGCGGCGATGCGCGTCTCGATCTCGCTCCACAGGCGGCGCGACAGGGCGGCATCGCGTCCGCGCACCAGTTCAATGATTGCTTCCACCGTATTGGCTTCCTTCATCTGTTGCAACAGCGTCGGGTCGAACAGCTCGCCCTCGCCGGTTGCGTTCATCTCTTGCGCCACGCGGGCCACGCCCTGCATGGCCATGTTGCTCTTGCTGGAATGGGTGTCCCAGACCCCATCGAGTACCTTGGCCAGCTTGCCCGGATGGCCGGCCAGCCACAGCAGTGGCAGCGTGCGCCCGCTCTCGGCCAGCGCCTGCTGGGTGAAATCGAGCGCATCGCCGAGGAAATTGGCGATCTGCACGCTGCACTTCTCCGGCAGGCCCAACTCCTGCGCCACGAAGACGCGGCCGATCTTGCCCGGCAGGTAGGCCAGCGCCTCGCCGGGCGCGCAGGCCGCCAGCGCCACCCGGATATAGACCTCGATGGAGGCGATCCAGGAGGCCATCGACATCGGTTCCACGATGCCCGAGGTACCGAGGATGGAGATGCCGCCCACGATGCCCAGCTTGGGGTTGAAGGTCTTGGGCGCGATGGCCCTGCCCTCGCGGCAGCCAATGTGTAGGTCGAAGCCGGGTGCGTCGGTCTGGCCGGGCTTGAGTTCGTCCAGTACCTCGGCGACGGCGGCGCGCATCATGGCACGCGGCACCGGGTTGATGGCGGGTTCGCCGACGGCCACGCGCAGGCCGGGCATGGTGGCCGTCCCTACGCCTTCGCCAGCGAAGAAGCGGACTTCGCCGACCTCGTTACGCCGCACCTGGGCGACAATGGTGGCGCCATGGGTATTGTCGGGATCGTCGCCGCCGTCCTTCAGGACTTCGGCTTCGGCCATGCCCTCTTCCACCATGCGCACCGCTTTGATCGGTACGCACAGGTAATGCCGGCCATCGGGCAGGCTGACTTCCGTGTGCTGCAGCGTCACGCCGGCCAGCAGGCGGTACAGCGCCGCCCGCACCGCCGCCGTGGCACAGCTGCCGGTGCTGCGGCCGCGTCGCAAGCCATTGGGCGCGAGCACGGCCAGGTCATACTCGGCGCGCTGCAGCTCGGGCGCGGACATCAGCCGGCGCCCTCGGCCTGCCGTTCCTGCTCGATCAGCCAGGCGATGGCATCGATCATCAGGGCATTGACCACCGTGGCTGCCCAGGGCGAGCCGCCACGGGTACCGCTATTGGTGATGCGCGGCACCTGCAGGCAGCGGCGCAGTTCGTCCTTGCTCTCGCGGGTGCCGACAAAGCCGACCGGCAAGCCGATCACCAGTTGCGGGCGCCAGCCATGCTCGCGGATCAGGCGCACGGCCTCGGTGATGGCGGTGGGCGCGTCGCCGATGGCCAGCACCACGTCATTGCCGAACTTCTGCCAGGCGCGGCGGATGCCGGCGGCCGAACGGGTCATGCCCAGGTTCTGCGCCATCAGGTGGGTTTCAGGGTCATGCACGCCGCACCAGGTCTGCACGCCTAGTTGCTCCAGCACGGCACGCTTGAGGCCGGTCTGCACCATCGTCACATCGGTGACCACGCGCTTGCAGCGCAAGATCGCCTTCATGCCGGCCTGGACCGCCCCGGCCGAGAAATAAAGCTCATCGGCGGCGGCGAAGTCACCGCTGGTATGCACCAGGCGCTGCAACACTGTCAGCTGTTCGGGCGGGAAGACGCTCCAGTCGCGCCCGGCATCGATGATGCGCATGCTCTCGGCTTCGATGGGATGGGGCACGTAGGGCGCGGTCTGCAATGGCGCCGGCACGGCCTGTTCGCGCGCCGAGAGGTCGCGTACCTGCAGGTGATGGGCGCGTTGCGGCTCGCCCACCTGCTGCTCGAAACCGACGATCTGCACCCGGTACTTGCACAGGCTGCAGTTCATGGCGGCACGGCCTTCGATGGCTTCGGCCGCGCGCTCCAGCATGACATCGGCGACGTGGGCATGCACGCCAAGGTAGGAGGCCTTGAGCACCTCCACGCCCGGCTCACGCTGGGCCAGTTCGTCGGCGGCGGCATAGATGCGCTTGACCAGCACGCCATCGAAGAGGAAGAAAGGCAATACCACCAGGCGCTGCCAGCCCTGCCCGGCCGCCTGCGACAGGCCCTCGCGCACCAGCGGCGTGGCGGTGCCGGAAAAACACAGTTTGACGCCACCGAAGCCCATGCCTTCCTGCAGCATGCGCGCCAGCTTGGCGACTTCGCCGTTGGCATCGGGATCGGTGGTGCCACGACCGACCAGTACCAGGCACGCGTCCTGGCGATGGATGATTTCCTCCGACTGCGCTTCGGCCTCGACCACGCGTTGCTGTGCCAGTTGCAGCAACAGCGGATGCAGGTCCATGGGCGCGCCGAAATGGAAATCGACCTGGGGATAGTCACGTGCCAGCGCCAGCAGTTCGGCGGGCATGTCGTTCTTGGCATGACGCGCGCCCAGCAGCACGCCTGGCACCACGGCCACTTCGGTGGCGCCCTCGGCCACGCAGGCGGCGGCCGCATCGGCGATGGTGGGGGCGGCGAATTCCAGATAGCCATGGCGCACGATGCGCTGGCCGGCGCGCTCGCGCACCAGTTCCACCAGCGCCTCGAACTCGCGCAGCGCGTCGGGATCGCGACTGCCGTGACCGGCAATGACAACCGCCGAGCGGCCAGGCTTGCTCATGCCTGTCATGGCAGTCATGCCGGCACTCCGCTGGCGGCCTGCTCCGGCGGCGGTTCGATCTGGCTGGCCATGGGCGCGAGGGTGCGGATGAGCATGATGCTCATGTCGCTGAACTCGACATCGGCGCAGTCGGCCAGCTTGCCGTGCCATTCGGCGTCGCCCCGGGTCAGGTTCTCCCACACCTCGGTGGGATGGTCGGGGTTGACGCCCTGTTGCAGCAGGTAGCTGGCGATGTGGCGCGGCATGAAGGAGCGCGCCGCATCCCAGGGACAGGGGATGACGATGGCATTGCGGCCGTCCTTCAACACATTGACCAGATGGCGCTTGAAGGGCTCCAGGTCGCCACGGCGGTGGAAGGTGATGAAGGTGGTCTCGTCGAAGCAGACACGGGCGCGCGAGGCCAGGATCTGCGCCGAGGAAATCCCCGGCAGGGTTTCCACGCGGTGGCCGCAGGCGCGCTCCACGCGTTCCAGGTACTGGAATCCGCTGAAGTGGATGTCGCCCATGAAGACC
>JAFAMT010000267.1 GCA_019233085.1 Herbaspirillum sp. | reverse complement strand
CCTGGTGTCGGTGTTTGCCACACCCCTGCTGACCGAGCTGTATGTGGATGCCTCCATCCACTTCGATGCGCATGCCATGCTCATGTCCATCGTGCAGATCGTGGTGGTGCCCATCGCCGTGGGCCTGGTGCTGAACCTGTTTGCCGGTAGCCTCATCCGCCGCATCGAACCCTATCTCTCGCTGGTGTCGATGGTCGCCATCCTGCTGATCATCTCGGCGGTGGTCGCCGGCAGCCAGGCCAGCATCGCCACGGTGGGCCTGGTGGTGCTGGTGGGCGTGATCCTGCACAACGGCCTGGGCCTGCTGGGCGGCTACTGGGGTGGTCGCCTGCTGGGCTTCGACGAGGCGGTCTGCCGCACGCTGGCCATCGAAGTGGGGATGCAGAACTCCGGCCTGGCCGCTGCGCTGGGCAAGCTGTATTTCACCCCCGTGGCGGCCCTGCCGGGGGCGCTGTTCTCGGTCTGGCACAACCTGTCCGGCTCGTTGCTGGCGGGCTACTGGCGTGGTCGTCCGCCGCGTGACTGAACGCGGCGCAGCAACGTTGGTTAGTTGACACAGACGGCCCGGTTCCGCAGAGGATCCGGGCCGTTGTCCATGGTGGCCGGATCGGCCTACAATCCTGCATCACCGCGCCAAGCTCATCGTCAACAAGAAACAAGAAGAAGGAGATCTCATGCAAAAACGCCATTTCCTGGGCCTTGGGGCCTCATTGCTGGCGGGCACTGCCGCCTTGCCCACCCTGGCCGCCGCCAAGAAATCGGGTGGCAACGGCCCCGTCCTGCTGACCGTCACCGGTGACATCGACGCCCCCAATCGCGGCGCCCTCGATCCGGCGCTGGACCAGATGATGGCCAAGCAGAAACTGGCCTTCGACAAGGCCCATGCCTTTGACTTCGCGGCACTGGCGGCGCTGCCCTCGGTGGAGATCCGCCCCACCCTGGAATACGACGGCCGTCGCCACACCCTGCGCGGCCCCTTGCTGAGCGACGTGCTGCGCGCCAGCGGTGCGCCTGCCAGCATCGCGAACTGCGCCCTGCGCGCCATCGATGGCTATGCCGTACTGGTATCGCCCCAGGATATCGCGCGCTACCGCTTCATCGTCGCCACCCACCTCGATGGCAAGCCCATCCCGCTGGGCGGGCTGGGGCCGCTATGGGCGGTCTACGATGCCGACGGCATCCCCGAGCTGGCCGCGCGTCCGCTGGCGGAGCGCTTCGGCCAATGCCCCTGGGGCCTGTACCACATCGCCGTACGCAAGGCCTGATCAGACGTCGATGGCGCTGCCGGATTTCATCCGCTTGCGCAATTCGAACTTCTGGATCTTGCCGGTGGAGGTCTTGGGCAGCGGCCCGAAATAGATGGCCTTGGGCACCTTGAAGCTGGCCAGGTGGTCGCGGCAGAACGCGATCAGTTCGGCCGCATCGATGCTCGCGCCTTCCTTCAACTCGACGAAGGCGCAGGGCGTCTCGCCCCACTTCTCGTCGGGCTGGGCCACCACGGCGGCGGCCAGTACGGCGTGGTGGCGATAGAGCACGTCCTCCACCTCCACGCTGGAGATGTTCTCGCCACCGGAGATGATGATGTCCTTGCTGCGGTCCTTGATCTTGATGTAGCCATCGGCATTCATCACGCCCAGGTCGCCGGTATGGAACCAGCCGCCGGCAAAGGCTTCGCGCGTGGCGCGGTCATTCTTGAGATAGCCCTTCATGCAGATGTTGCCGCGGAACATGATCTCGCCGATCTCCTCGCCATCGGGCCGCACAGGGTCCATGGTCTCCGGCGAGAGCACCGTCACGCCGCTTTGCAGGTGGTAGCGCACCCCCTGGCGTGATTTCAGCACGGCGCGCTGGTCCACCGACAGGCTGCTCCAGTCATCCTGCTCGGCGCAGACCGCAGCCGGGCCATAGACTTCGGTCAAGCCATAGACGTGGGTCAGGTCGAACTGCATGGCTTCCATCTTGGCCAGCACCGCCGCTGGCGGTGGCGCGCCGGCCACCATCGCCTTGACCGGACCACGGATGCCGGCACGCCAGCCCTCCGGCGCATTGGCCAGCGCCGCATGCACGATGGGCGCGGCGCAGTAATGGGTGATGCCGTGCTCGGCGATGAGATCGAACACCAGCTTGGGATCGAACTTGCGCAGGCACACATTCACGCCCGCGCGCGCGGCCACCGTCCACGGAAAGCACCAGCCATTGCAATGGAACATGGGCAGCGTCCACAGGTAGACCGGGTGCTTGGGCATGTCCCATTCGAGGATGTTGGAAATGGCGTTGATGGCCGCGCCGCGATGGTGATAGACCACGCCCTTGGGGTCGCCGGTGGTGCCGGAGGTGTAGTTCAGGGCGATGGCATCCCATTCGTCGCCAGGCATCTGCCAGTCGAACTCCTCGTCGGCCTCGGCCAGCAGCGCCTCGTATTCGTATTCGCCGAAGCGCTCGCCGGGCACCGGCGGCGGACCCAGTTCATCGAACACCTCGATGATCTTCAGCGCCGGCATCTGCGCGCGCAATTGCCGGGCCAGCGCAGCGAATTCGCTGTCGATGAGCAAGACCTTGGCCTCGCCATGGCGCAGCATGAAGGTGATCGACTCGGCATCCAGGCGGATGTTGAGCGCATTCAATACCGCACCAGCCATGGGCACGCCGAAGTGCGCCTCCACCATCGCCGGGGTATTGGGCAACATGGCCGAGACGGTATCGTTCTTGCCCACGCCCAGGCGTTGCAGGGCACTGGCCAGGCGCCGCGTGCGGCGGTAGGTCTGGTCCCAGTCCTGGCGCAGCGCGCCGTGCACGATGGCCGGGCGCTTGCCGTAGACGGCGGCGGCGCGGGCGATGAAATCCATCGGGGTGAGGGCCGCGAAATTGGCGGCGTTGCGGCCGAGGCCGGTGTCGAAATCTGCCATGCTGGTCTCCTGGTGCTGCGTGGTTTGGCCGCGGCCGGAGGTGGAATTGTTATAGGCCGCGCAGTTGGCCAGTAGGGTAGCACTGAAGGCGGCTTGCGCTTTGTCATCACGACGACAAGGCTGACATGCGACAATATTTGCTGTTTTTGCCGAACGAGCCGCATCCCCCCATGAGCATTCCGATGGAGCAGCATCTGTCCCAGCACGACTGGTTCACCGCCCTGGCGGCCGAGCATCGCCCGCTGGCGACGGCCACCACGCAACTGGTGCGCTATGCGGCCGATGCCTTCATCGCCCGGCGCGGCGAGCGGTCGGATTACTGGATCGGCGTGCATGAGGGCTTGATCAAGCTGGCCGTCTACAATATCGATGGCCGCAGCAGCACGCTGTCAGGTGTGCCCGAGGGCGGCTGGTGCGGCGAAGGCAGCGTCATCAAGCGCGAGGCGCGCCGCTATGACGTCATCGCCGTCCGCGCCGCGCAGATCCTGCTGGTGCCGGCCGACACCTTCCATCGCCTGATGGCCGAGAGCCTGCCCTTCAATGCCTTCGTCATCGGCCAGTTGAACGAACGCATGGGCCAGTTCATCGCCACCGTCCAGAACGAGCGCCTGCTCGACGTAGATGCCCGCGTGGCCCAGGCCATCGCGCAACTGTTCCATCCCATGCTCTACCCGCGCACCTCCCCGGTGCTGGAGTTGTCGCAGGAAGAGATCGGCCTCCTGACCGGCCTGTCGCGCCAGCGCGTGAACCAGGCCATGCGTCGCCTGGCCGAGCTGCGGCTGGTGGAGATTTCCTACCAGAGCATCCGCGTGGTCGACCTGGACGGCTTGCGCGCCTTCGGCATGGCCACGCTATGAGTGCCATGGTCACCGCGATGACAGTCGGCGCGTCTGGCCTGGCTTAATATCGGAACGAAACATCGGAACCTAGTATCGAAACTTAGTATTGGAAGGTAACAGCGGATACCACCCATGGCCATCGTCACCCACCATCACCTGCACCTACGCGAGCTGCGCTTTGCCGCAGCGGCGCGGGTACGCGTGTGGAAGGGCGGCGCCACCCTGCGCAGCGGTGGCGTGAGCGTGGAGTTGCGCGAGGGCGAGAGTTTCAGCGTGCCTTCCTTCGTGCGCTTCAGTTGCCTGGCCCATCCGCGCATCCTGGCGCAGGGCATGCGGCCAGCGGTATGGTCGCTGGCGCTGGAGGCGCAATCGACGGCCGACATGGAACGCGCAGCCGACGCCAGCAAGCCCCACGCACGACGCCTGGCCGCAGCCATCTTCGCCGACCCGGCGGCCACCTGGAGCGCTGCCGGCATCGCCCAGGCCTGGGGCATCAGCGCGGCGCGCCTGCGCGCATTGCTCTTTGCCGAAGGCGAATCCCTGCGCAGCCTGGTGCGCGAGCAGCGCGTGGCCTGGGTGCTGGCCGCGCTGGCGCGCATGGACGATGCCGGCGCCGATGCCGGCGCGGCCGGGTTTGCCTCGACGGTCGCCATGCAACGGGCCTGCCAGGATGAGATCGGTCTGCCGCCCGAGATTGCCGCGCGTGCGCTGTCGCTGCTTAGCAATGTGGCACTGCCCACGCCGCTATCGCAGGGTGAGAGCCGCCGGCCGCGTTATCGTCCGTATTTCTGAGTTTTAGCGCCGCCGGCCGCCAGCAGGCGGCAAGTTTGCTACCATCTGCGCTTTCCCCTCAATTCTGCATGGCCCTGCCCGGGCCGATTTCTCATGAGCAAGTTCTGGAGCCCCATCGTCAGCCGCCTGACGCCCTACACGCCCGGCGAGCAGCCCAAGATCGCCCGCCTGGTCAAGCTGAACACCAACGAGAGCCCCTACGGCCCCTCGCCGCTGGCCCTGCAAGCCATCGCCCGCGAGGTCGGCGACAGCCTGCGCCTGTATCCCAACCCGGATGCCGAGCCGCTCAAGCTGGCCATCGCCCGCCGCCACGCCGCCGACGGCATCAGCGCGCGCGAGGTGTTCGTGGGCAATGGCTCCGACGAAGTACTGGCGCACGCCTTCCACGCGCTGCTCCAGCACGGCAAGCCCATCCTCTTCCCGGACATCACCTACAGCTTCTATCCGACCTATGCCGGGCTGTACCAGATCGATTACCGGGCGGTACCGCTGGCCGAGGATTTCACGCTGCGCGCCGACGACTACATCGGCCAGGGCGAAGAGATCGGCGGCATCATCTTCCCCAATCCGAACGCCCCCACCGGTTGCCTGCTGGGGCTGGCCGAGATCGAGCGCATCCTGCAGGGCAACCCGCAGCGCGTGGTGGTGGTCGACGAGGCCTACATCGATTTCGGTGGCGAGACCGCCATCCCGCTGGTGCAGCGTTACCCCAACCTGCTGGTGGTGCAGACCTTCTCCAAGTCGCGCGCGCTGGCTGGCATGCGGGTCGGTTTTGCGATCGGCCACGCCGACCTGATCGACGCACTGGAGCGGGTCAAGAACAGCTTCAACTCCTATCCGCTGGACCGTCCCGCCATTGCCGGCGCCACCGCCGCCATCGAAGACGAGGCCTACTTCCAGAAGACCTGCGGCATGGTCATCGCCAGCCGCACGGCGCTGGTGACGCAATTGGAGGCATTGGGCTTCCAGGTGCTGCCGTCGGCGGCCAACTTCGTCTTCGTGCGCCATCCGCAACACGATGCGGCCACGCTGGCAGCCTCCCTGCGCAGCGACGGCATCATCGTGCGCCACTTCAAGAGCGAGCGCATCAGCCAGTTCCTGCGTATCACCATCGG
>JAFAMT010000222.1 GCA_019233085.1 Herbaspirillum sp. | reverse complement strand
GCGCTGCTGTTTCTGCGGGTGCTGCAGGGCATCGGGGCCGGCGGCGCTGCGATCATCGCCCGCATCATTGTCCGCGATCACTGGAGCGGCGACGAGCTGGCGCGCCGGCTGTCGGTGCTGTCCATCGCCTTTATCACCGCGCTGGGGGCGGGCCAGTTCATCGGCGGACTGATCGGCCAGTACAGCCACTGGCAGGCCGGTTTTGTGCTGATGGCAGTCACCGGTGCCGTGGCCGCCTTGCTGAGCATGAGCCTGCCATTGCAGGGCGGCCGGCCGGCCGCCGCACGCCTGGGCAGTAGCCCTTACCGGGAGATCTTGCGCCGGCCCGGTTTCTTGCTGCCGGCCTGCGCCGGTGGGCTGGGCTTCGCCACCACCATTACCTTGCAGGAAGTCAGCCCCTTCGTGTTCCAGGAGCATTTCGGATTGGCGGTGGCGAGCTTTGGCAATGTCGGGTTGCTGATCGGCCTGGCGTATTTCTGCGGCGCGATGACGGTCAATCGCACGGTCGCCAAGCTGGGCGGCAAGACACTCATGCGCGCCGGCGCGCTGCTGATGGCCGTGGCCACCGTCGCCATGCTGCTGTGCTGGCATCTGGGCGTGCTGGAGGCCAGAGCTGGTCTGTTGCTGTTCGTCGGCCTGTATTGCCTGACCATTTTCGGCCAGGCGGTGCTATTCCCCAATAGCATGGCCACTGCCGTCAGCGACGCCAAGGACCATGGTGCTCACGCGATGGCCTTGTGCGGCTTCCTGCAGCAAGGCCTGGCCGGCGTCGCCGCGACGGTCTCGGTGCTGCTGCATCACAACGGCACCTGGACATTGGCGGTGGCGGCTCTGGGCGTGGTCACTTTTCTGCAAGTGCTGTTTCAGGCAGGCCCGCGCGCGACCTGACGCAAGCGTTCAGACGTAGATCCCCGCTGCGGCAAGGTGATGGCATGCAAGACCCCGCCATTGATTGCCGAGTCAGGCGAGCGGCAGCGGGGCCGCCAACTGTGTCCAGCTGCGCAAGGTGTCGCCGAAGCCACCCCGGGTCTTGCTGGCCAGCCTGGCACTGGTGCTCACGCGCGGCGTGGCGCTCCAGGCGATGGAGGCGCCCACTGCCTGCAGCGCGCGCACCAGCGCCACGTCCTCGTGGCAGGCGAGCGGCTTGAAACCGCCGCAACGTCGATAGGCCGCAGCCGAGATACCGAAGTTGGCACCATGGATATGGGCGTGGCCGTCGCGGTCGCAATACTCCGAGCCGAATCTGCGTTGCACATGCTCAGGGTGTTCGCGCCAGTCCAGTACACCCACCGTACCGCAGACCGCATCGGCCTTCAGGGCCAACTGGGCCGCGAGCCAGTCGGGCGCGACCAGGGTGTCGGCATCGGTGAATGCCAGCCAGCGTGCGCCCGCCGCCAGCAGGTGGCTTGCGCCGTGCGCCCGCGCATGGCCCACATTGCGCACGGCCAGCTGTGCCGTCTCCACAGGGTGGCCGGCGGCAATCGCCGCAGAACGGTCGGTGCAGGCGTCGAGTACCACCATGATGCGCACCGGCTCGGCCAGCAGGGCGGCATGGGTGGCCGCTGCCCGGGCCGCGATGAGGCAGTCGTCAAGCAGGTCTTCTTCGTTATGGGCGGGGATGACGATGCCGATCATGCTCTTTCTCCGAGAGGACACTTCTGCCACAGGTCGAGGCGGAACTGCTCGTCCTCATAGTGGGCGCAAGCACGCAACTGCGCATGCTGGTCGAACAGGGTGTGGATGTGGTCCGTCTCCTGCTGGCGGTCGTCGAAAGGCGGTTTCCAGTGGCAGGCCAGCAGGTAGCCGGTCGTACCCAGGCTGGCTACCGAGAGCCGGACCGTCCTGCGCAGTTGTTCGTCGTCCAGGTAGTAGCACAGTTCGGAGAGCACGATGAGGTCGAACGGGGTGGGGCCACTGTCGGGCCATTGCTCGGGCACGCTGTGCCTGGCGACCTGGACATGCGCCTGGCCACAGAGGCGTTCCAGCGTGAGGCGCACGGCTTCGTCGCAGAAGTCCGAGGCCCATAACCGCTCGCAGCGCGCGGCCAGCGCCAGGGTGAGCGCACCATTGCCGCAACCCGGTTCGTAGACATTGACAAAGCGCGGGCGCGGCAGCGTGGCCAACACGATGGACTGCTTGCGTTGCTCGTACCAGCTGTCGGTGGTATGCCAGGGGTCGGCGCTGCGGGCATACAGGCTGTGGAAGTGCTCGGCGCTGGTGCCGGGCATGGTGATGGTCGGCAAAGTCATAGGAACAGAATCTCGTAGGGGCGGACGAAGTGGGCCAGTACATGGGCCGGCAGGACCGGACTGCGGCCCTCGTCTGCGCCTATCTGGCTGCGATAGCATTGCAGGGCCCGACGCTTGCGCTGCTCGGCTGCCGGCGTCAGGGGCAGGCAGTGGGCTCTCCTCCATGGAAAGCGCGCATCCTCCGGCTGGGCCCAATGCCAAGCCCAGATGGGCAGCTCGACCAGTTTGCAGCCCACGTCCGCCTCCATCTCGTCGGCGACCCGGCCCACCGCCTCGTGGTCGGGGTGACCGTCCAGCCTCCAGGGGGCGAACAGGATATCGGTGGGCGCAAGATGCTCATGCAGCCATCCCCGCAACTCGGCCCGATAGGTGGCCACGGCGCCGTCGGGCAGACCGATGCGCTCGATGGCGTCCTCCCCAAGACCCAGGTAGTGCAGGGCGCGTCGGCTTTCCCGGGCACGCATGTCCGGCAAGCGCGCGTACAGGGGCGATTGCCGCGGATGGCTGCCTTCGCCATCGGTCACCGCTACCACACGCAGCTGCCGCCCCATGGCCGCCAGCTGGCTGATCAGGCCACCGCAGCCCAGGGTCTCGTCATCAGGATGGGGTGCCAGGATGACAGCGCGCGAGCGCGCCGGCAGCAGCCGCTCCAGCTCGACCCGGGGCAGCGCATCCAGCCGGCCGCATTGCTGCCAGGCCTGTTCCGGTGTGCCATGGTCGATGTCGATGTGCCGGGGATTGGCGTCGGCGGCGCAGCTGCTCAGAGTCGCCATGGAGACGCCTCGCTTTCCAGACACAGCACGCCCAGTTGCGCCAGGTCCCGTTCGGCGTGGCTCTGGCGCAGCAACACCGGGAGATCGGCCAGGATGCGGGCGCTGTGGCGGTCCTGGCAGTAGGGCGCGGGACCGAGGGCGCGTCCGACATGGCAGAGCACCGCCTGGCTGGCCGCCTCCACGTGCAGGCGGGTCGCCAGGGCCAGCTGCCATGCCGTCGTGGCCGGATTGGCATCGATGAAGCGCGCGGCCTCGCGCAGCCTCTGCAGCGCACCGCCCAGCAGACAATCGACCTGGCCCAGGTGTGCCAGCGCGTGCGGGTCGCTGCGGGTCAACAAGGCCTGTCTGAGCGTCTCGGCCAGGGCGGCAGCGGCACCGTGCCAGCCGGCTGCTATGCCGATGGCGCCCTGCCAGAATCCCGCACGCTCCAGGTAGAAACCGGGCGAGTCGACCGGGCTGGCATGCACGCCCTTGAGCCTGACGGTGGCCGTGCGGGTGGCGGCCATGCCGACAGCCTTCCAGCCATCCTCCTCCACTGAGACGCCGTCCTGGTCAAGGTCGGCCCTGGCCAGGCAGACCTGCCCCCGGGGATCGCGATAGCTCAACAGCGCATGCGTGCACAGCATGGCGCCGGAGCACCAGCGTTTTTCACCCTCCAGCACCAGTTGCCCGTCGGCCGCGATGCGTCGTGCATGCAGGGTGGTGCCGGGAACCTCGGCGCACCAGACGCCCCACACCGACAGCGGGGGGACCTCGGCGATACCGGCCTCGACAAGAATCGCCAGGGCATCTGTATGGGCCTCATAGAGCTTGAACAGGTTGAGGTCGCGCGCGGCGACGGCAGCCAGCACCCGCCATCGCTCCAGCGTGTCCCCGTTGCCCGGCAGGGGGAGTGCGTCAAGATGATTGTCGACTGCCTGGCAGAGGATCTCGCCGACCAGGCCGGAGAGATCCTCCTGGGGGCAAGTGTCGATGCGCTCGGCGATGAGCTCGTCGAAGGCGTCGGCGATGCTGGGGGTGTCGGTAGCTGCCATGATGTCCTGGAACAGAAGAGGGAAGGGATGAGGCCCGGTCAAGCTCGAGTATCGTGAAAACCGGCGGGCCTGGATGTCGGCAGACGGCGTGGGGTGTCGTAGGAGGATGGCGATTTTGGCGACGGCATCCCCCGTCGGGGGAGATCGCAATGCATACCCGTGTCGCCCTGTTCCCGTGTCCAGAGGCGCAGCCTGAACGCGTGGCAGGACGCAAACTCTTCTTCAGGGTATCTGACGGCCGATGGCGGCGCCGTCTTATGGGCGGCGGCTACGGGCTTGCCTAAGCTGGGCGCTTGTTTGTGCCTTCCTGCCTTCGTGCGCAGCTGCGCATGGCCACCTGCCTGTCCACCTCGCCCTTGAACTGAGAGTCCTCCATGCCGACCAAGAAAGCTCCTGCCGTAAAAAGAAACGCCCCCTCCACCACAGCCGGCAGCCCCGGCTCCGGGTCGCTGCTGTCGACCATCTCGGGCCCGGCCGATGGCCAGCCCGCTTTTTCTGCCGGGGAGCGCTCGCCGGCCGAGCTGCTGCGCAAGATTGCCGGCAGCAACGCGCTCTCGGCGGCGTTGCCCGATAACCCCAACAAGCCCGGTGAAATCGGCAGCCAGGGAGGTGTCGCCCCCACCGGCGCCAGCGTCGACGCTCCCGACCCGCTGGTGCGTGCCAGCACCGTGAGCGAATCCCGCGGCTCGCTCAAGACCGGTGCCGCCCAAGCGGTGCCAGGCGCCAATGCGCTGGCCGATTCGCTGGACCGGGTACGGGCCGACGATAGCGACCAGGCGCTCACCAGCAACCAGGGCGTGCCCGTGGCCGACAACCAGAATTCGCTCAAGGCCGGATTACGTGGCCCTACCGCGATGGAGGACTTCCTCCTGCGCGAGAAGATTACCCATTTCGACCACGAGCGCATCCCCGAGCGCGTGGTGCATGCGCGCGGTTCGGCCGCACACGGCTACTTCGAATGCTACAAGGCGCTCACCGCACTGACCTGTGCGGCTCCCTTCGCCGAGGACGGCAAGCGCACGCCGGTGTTTGCGCGTTTTTCCACCGTGGCCGGCGGCGCCGGTTCGGCCGACACGGTGCGTGACGTACGCGGCTTTGCCGTCAAGTTCTACACCGACCAGGGCAACTGGGACCTGGTGGGCAACAACATCCCGGTGTTCTTCATCCAGGACGCCATGAAATTCCCCGACCTGGTGCATGCCCTCAAGCCAGAGCCGCACTTCGGCATGCCGCAAGCCTCCAGTGCCCACGACACCTTCTGGGACTTCGTCTCGCTCATGCCCGAGTCCACCCACATGCTGCTGTGGCAGATGTCGGACCGCGCCATTCCGCGCAGCTACCGGATGATGCAGGGCTTTGGCGTGCATACCTTCCGGCTGGTCAATGGGGAGGGCGAGTCGGTGTTCTGCAAGTTCCACTGGACCCCCAAGGCCGGCACGCATTCGCTGATCTGGGACGAGGCCGTCAAGATCGCCGGCGCCGATCCCGACTTCCACCGGCGCGACCTGTGGGAAGCCATCGAGGCTGGCGTCGCCCCCGAGTGGGAGTTGAGCCTGCAGGTCTTCTCGGAAGAAGAGGCTGACCGCATGCCCTTCGACATCCTCGACCCCACCAAGATCGTGCCAGAGGAACTGGTACCACGGGTGGCGGTGGGTCGCATGGTGCTGGACCGCAACCCCGACAATTTCTTTGCCGAGACCGAGCAGGTAGCGTTTTGCACCGCGCACATCATTCCCGGGATCGACTTCACCAACGACCCGCTGCTGCAGGGACGCATCCACTCCTACCTGGATACCCAGATCAGCCGCCTGGGCGGCGCCAACTTCCATGAGCTGCCCATCAACGCGCCGCTGCGCGCCGTCCATAACAATCAGCGTGACGGCATGCATCGCCAGACCATCCATCGGGGCCGCGTAGCCTACGAGCCCAACTCGCTGGGCGGTGGTTGTCCCTTCCAGGCGGGCGCAGCGGGTTTTCACAGCTTCCCGCAGCCGGTAGAGGGCGACAAGATCCGCGCCAAGCCCGAGAAATTCGCCGAGCACTATGCGCAGGCGCGGCTGTTCTGGGAGAGCCAGACCCTGGCCGAGCAGCTGCACATCGTCAATGCCTTC
>JAFAMT010000196.1 GCA_019233085.1 Herbaspirillum sp. | reverse complement strand
CACCGCTCCGGTCGATGCCTCGGCGCGCCAGGAGCGCGACCAGATCGTGGCCGCGCTGACCGAATGCAAGTGGCGGGCGCAAGCTGCCTCGCAACTGCTGGGCATGTCGCGCGCCACGCTGTACCGGCGCATGGCGCGCTACCAGATACTGCCGCCGCACCGACGTTAGCGGCAGCTTTCCCCAGGCGGACGCAGAGCCGCCATCCCCTGTGCACCACCATGATCTATTTCACGATAGAGGAGACTTGTCATGCCTGAAGAAACCGCCAGCCAGCAGATCGCCCACACGCTGGAAAACCTGCAAGCGGCCTTGCGCAATGGTGACGCCGAGCGCGCTGCCGCCCTGTTCGAGGAGGAGGGCTACTGGCGCGACCTGATCGCCTTCACCTGGAACATCAAGACCCTGGAAGGCCGCGCGCAGATCACCGCCATGTTGCAGGCGCAGTTGCCGCAACTGCGCGATATCCGGTTCCGTGCCGATCCGGCCGAGACCGCCAGCCACGCCGACGGCATCACCCAGGGCTGGATCCTGCTGGAGACCGACATCGCACGCGGCAAGGGGTATGTGCGCCTGCGCGAGGGCAAGATCTGGACGCTGCTCACCACCGCCTACGAACTCAAGGGCCACGAAGAACCCAGGGGCGAGCATCGTCCACGCGGTGCGGTGCATGGCGTGCACACTGACCGCCGCACCTGGAAGGAAGAACGCGAGGCCGAGGCACGCGAGCTGGGCTACCAGCGCCAGCCGTATTGCCTCATTATCGGCGGCGGCCAGGGTGGCATTGCGCTGGGAGCGCGGCTGCGCCAGCTGGGTGTGCCCACCATCATCGTCGAGCGCAACGAGCGTGCCGGCGACAGCTGGCGCAAGCGCTACAAGTCGTTGTGCCTGCATGACCCGGTGTGGTACGACCATCTGCCCTACATTCCCTTTCCCGAGAACTGGCCGGTGTTCGCGCCCAAGGACAAGATCGGCGACTGGCTGGAGATGTATGCCAAGGTGATGGAGCTGAACTACTGGGGCTCCACCGTCTGCAAGTCGGCGCAATACGATGAGCAGGCGCAACGCTGGACCGTCGTGGTCGAGCGCGAGGGCCGCGAGGTAGTGCTGCAACCTGCGCAGCTGGTGCTGGCCACGGGCATGTCGGGCAAGGCCAATATCCCCAGCTTCCCCGGTGCGGAGCGCTTCCTGGGCGAGCAGCATCACTCCTCGCGCCATCCCGGGCCGGATGGCTATCGTGGCAAGAAGGTGGTGGTGGTCGGCTCTAACAATTCGGCCCATGACATTTGCGCAGCCCTGTGGGAAAACGGCGTGGACGTGACCATGCTGCAGCGCTCCTCCACCCACATCGTCAAGTCCGATTCGCTCATGGAACTGGCCCTGGGCGACCTCTACTCGGAGCGCGCGGTGGCTGGCGGTCTCACCACCGGCAAGGCCGACCTGCTGTTCGCCTCGATCCCCTACAAGGTCTTGCCGGCGATGCAGAAGCAGGTCTTCGACAAGATCCGCGAGCGTGATGCCGACTTCTACCGGCGCCTGGAAGAGGCCGGGTTCATGCTCGACTTCGGTGACGACGATTCGGGCCTGTTCATGAAATACCTGCGGCGCGGATCAGGCTACTACATCGACGTGGGGGCCTCCGAGCTGATCGCCGAGGGCAAGATCCGCCTGAAGAGCGGCGTCGACGTCAAGGAGATCCTCCCGCACGGCATTGCCTTGAGCGATGGCAGCGAATTGCCCGCCGACGTCATCGTCTACGCCACCGGCTATGGTTCGATGAATGGCTGGGCCGCCGACCTGATCTCGCGCGAAGTGGCCGATAAGGTGGGCAAGTGCTGGGGCCTGGGCTCGGCCACTACCAAGGATCCGGGGCCGTGGGAGGGCGAGCAGCGCAACATGTGGAAGCCCACGCAACAGCCGGCGCTGTGGTTCCATGGTGGTAACCTGCACCAGTCGCGCCATTACTCGCTCTACCTGGCGCTGCAATTGAAGGCGCGCATGGAAGGCATTGCCACGCCGGTCTATGGCCTGCAGGAGGTGCATCACCTGGCCTGATGGCAATGCGTTGGCACTAATGAAAATGGCGCGCGGCTCAAGGCCTGCGCGCCATTTTTTCTGAGTCATCACCGGCGTAACGATCAGTGATTCTTCATCACGCCAATATCACGTCGATATCACGCATTGAAGCGCGCCAGGAAGGCCTGCGTGGCAGCCTGCTGGGGATTGTCGATCACCTGCGAGGGCGGGCCGGCTTCCACCACCACGCCATCGCGCATGAACACCACCTGGTCGGCCACTTCGCGGGCAAAGGCGATCTCGTGGGTCACCAGGATCATGGTCATGCCATCGGCGGCGAGTCCCCGGATGACGTTGAGGACTTCGCCCACCAGTTCGGGATCCAGCGCCGAGGTGGCTTCGTCGAAGAGCATCACGTCCGGCTGCATGGCCAGCGCACGGGCAATCGCAATGCGTTGCTTCTGGCCGCCCGAGAGCTTTTGCGGATACATGTCGGCACGTTCGGCCAGACCCACCTTCTGCAACAGTTCCATGGCCTTGGCGCGGGCTTCGGCCTTGGGCGTGCGCAGCACCGTGACCATGCCTTCCATCACGTTTTCCAGCGCCGTCATGTGCGGGAACAGGTTGAAGTGCTGGAACACCATGCCGGTACGGGCGCGGAAGCCGGCCAGTTCGCGATCGCCCGGCAGGCGCGATTTCTTGCCATCGAATTCGAAGTGGCGCTGGCCGATGCGTACCGACCCCTGGTCAGGCACGGTCAGCAGGTTCAGGCAGCGCAGCAGGGTGGACTTGCCCGAGCCGGAGGGGCCGATCATGGCCACTACGCTGCCACGCTCGATCTGGATGGAAATATCCTTGAGCACCACATGGTCGCCGAAGGCCTTCTTGAGATTGCTGATCTGGATCATCGCATCGCTTGCAACGTTGTTCATCGTGTTCTCCTCAACCATGCTGGGCCGACAGGCGGTTTTCCAGGCGCTTGGCCCAGATGGTGGCCGGCAGCAGGATCAGGAAGTAGATGATCGCCACCAGGGTGTAGATCTCCAGCGGACGATAGGTCTCGTGGGCGATGATCTGGCCCTGGTAGAGCAGGTCGGGTACGGCCAGCACCGACAGCAGGGAGGTGTTCTTCAACTGCATGATGGACTGGTTCACCAGCGGCGGCGTCATGCGCTTGAAGGCCTGCGGCAGGATCACGCGCTTCATCAGCTGGAAGCGTGTCATGCCCAGCGCCCAGCCGGCCTCGGACTGGCCCAGGTCGATGGAGACGATGCCGCCACGGATGATCTCGGAATAGAAGGCGCCGCCATACAGGGCCAGCGACAGCATGGCCGCCATGCCGGGCGACATCTCGATGCCCAGCAGCACCGGCAGCGCGTAGTAGAACCATACCAGCTGCACCAGCACCGGCGTACAACGGAAGACTTCCACGAAGGCGCGCAGGGGACCGGAGATGAATGGGTTGGTCGACAAGCGGCCCAGGCCCACCACCAGCCCCACCAACAGGCCCAGCGCGATACAGGCGATGGTGTAGCCCAGCGTGTAGACAAAGCCGATTCCTATGATGCTCCTGAATTGCCAGAGCGAGCCGAAGTCCCATTGATACATCTGTCGATTTCCTTGGTTACGATTCTCGGGGTGAGGGCGCGGCGCTGCCGCCGACGCCGCGTAAGCACTGCGCACGCCTCGCATGCATGAACCATGCCGTGCGCGCCCGGCGGGCTGGCGAGCGTGCGAAGGCAACAGGGGAGAGCATGGGAAGCGTGCGGTATATCGTTTAGAGAAATTGCCGCAGGGGCAATCCGCGAACCCGGCCATTGTAATGGAGAACGGCCCGGCAGCCCACGCCACAGCAGGCTTTGGCTAGAATGGCGAATTACGTCTTTTGCGTCGATGCGTCAATTCCCGGCGTTCGGGAAAGCGCCTCACTTCATCCAGGACCATGAGCTCAACTTCCACCGCCGAGGGCGGCCATTCCCCAGCTTCTCCCCGTTGCATCCTCATCACCGGCGCTGCACGCGGCATCGGTGCGGCCGTCGCCACGACCGTGGCGGCCCCCCAGGTGTCGCTGGTGCTGCATGCGCGCAGCGATTCGCCGGAGCTGCAGGCGGTGGCGCAGCGTTGCCGTACCCAGGGTGCGGATTGCGTGCTGGCGCTGGGTGACATGGCCGAAGCCGACACTGCCGTGCGACTGCGCGAGACGGCGCTCAGGCACGCAGGACGACTCGATGCGGTGGTCGCCAATGCCGGCTTCGCCGATCGCAAGCGCATCGGCGAACTGAGCGATGCGGACTGGTCGCGGTCGCTGGAGGCCTTGCTGACCGGGTTCTTCCGGCTCGCCACGGCATGCCGCGAACCCTTGCAGGACAGCGGCCAGGGGCGGGTGGTGGCAGTGAGCTCCTTCGTGGCGCATGTCTATCGGCTGGGAGAGTCGGGCTTCCCGGCATCGGCTGCAGCCAAGGCGGGCATCGAGGCACTGGTCAAGTCGCTGGCGGTGCAGCTGGCACCGGCCGGCGTGACGGTCAACGCGGTGGCCCCCGGCTATGTCCAGAAGAGCGACCCGGCCAAGTCCGCCATCGATCCGGCGGCGTGGCAGGCGGCGCTGGCGCGCATTCCGCTGCAGCGCCTGGGGCAGCCGCAGGAGATCGCCAATGTGATCGGCTTTCTGCTCAGCCCGGCCGCCTCGTATGTCACCGGGCAGGTGTGGCATGTGGATGGCGGGCTGACCCTGTAACGAAAAATCATATAAACGATTTATATCGATATATCCATCTTTTAGATTTAAATTCAGATTTAGAGAACCTGGAACAACATCATGCGCATCATCGTGCTGGGTGCCGGCATCGTCGGCGTCACCACTGCCTATTTCCTCCGCGAGCGCGGTCATGAGGTCGTCGTCGTCGAGCGTCGTGCCGAGGTCGCTACCGAGACCAGCGTGGGTAACGCCGGCCATGTCTGTCCCTCCTACGCCACGCCCTGGGCGGCGCCGGGCATGCCGGCCAAGTCGCTGAAGTGGTCGCTGCAGAGCTGGCTGGGCATCGAGGCCGCATTGCGTTTCACGCCGCGCCTGG
>JAFAMT010000065.1 GCA_019233085.1 Herbaspirillum sp. | reverse complement strand
ACTCCACCGCCTTGACCATATCCTCGATGACCTTCTTGGCATCACCGAAAACCATCATGGTCTTGTCCATATAGAACAGCTCGTTGTCCAGGCCCGCATAACCGGCGGCCATGGAGCGCTTGTTCACGATCACCGTCTTGGCCTTGTAGGCTTCCAGGATGGGCATGCCGGCAATCGGGGACTTGGGGTCCTTGGCGGCCGGGTTGACCACGTCGTTGGCGCCCAGCACCAGCACCACGTCGGCCTGGGAGAACTCGCTGTTGACGTCTTCCATCTCGAAGACCTGGTCGTAGGGCACCTCGGCCTCGGCCAGCAGCACGTTCATGTGGCCCGGCATACGGCCGGCCACCGGGTGGATGGCGTACTTCACGGTCACGCCGTTGTGGGTCAGCTTCTCGGTCAGCTCCTTCAAGGCATGCTGGGCGCGCGCCACCGCCAGGCCGTAGCCGGGCACGATGATGACGGTCTCGGCATTGCCCATCAGGAAGGCCGCATCATCGGCCGATCCCGACTTGACGTTGCGCTGCTGCTGCGCGCCGCCGCCGGCGGCTGCCGCCTCGCCGCCGAAGCCGCCCAGAATCACGTTGAAGAAGGAGCGGTTCATGGCCTTGCACATGATGTAGGACAGGATCGCGCCCGAGGAACCGACCAGCGAGCCGGCGATGATGAGCATCGCATTGTTCAGCGAAAAGCCGATGCCCGCTGCCGCCCAGCCGGAGTAGCTGTTCAACATCGAGACCACCACCGGCATGTCGGCGCCGCCGATGGGGATGATGATCAGCACGCCCAGCACAAAGGCGATCGCCGCCATGATGACGAAGGGCAGCCAGTTCTGCGTGAGCACGAAGATGATGCCAAAGCCGATCATGGCAATGGCCAACAAGAGGTTCAGGAAGTGCTGGCCTGAGAAGTTGACCGGCGCCCCCTGGAACAGGCGGAACTTGTACTTGCCCGAGAGCTTGCCGAAGGCGATCACCGAACCCGAGAAGGTGATGGCACCAACGAAGGTACCAATGAACAATTCCACGCGGTTGCCCACGGGGATCGCCTGGCCATGGCCGGAGATGCCCAGCGCCCAGGGTTCGGCCACAGCGGCTACCGCGATACAGACGGCGGCCAGACCGATGAGCGAGTGCATGGCCGCGACCAGTTCGGGCATCTTGGTCATCTCGACGCTGCGCGCGAGATAGGCACCGATGGCGCCACCGACGACCACACCGGCAGCCACCAGCAGGTAGCCGATGTCACCGGAGGCGTTGACGCCATCGCCCTTGAGCTTGACGATCAGGGCCAGCGTGGTCAGCACGGCGATGACCATGCCGGCGATGCCGAAGCTGTTGCCGCGCCGGGCAGTGGCCGGATGGGACAGGCCCTTCAAGGCCTGGATGAAGCAGATCGACGCGATCAGGTACAACAGGGTCACCAGGTTCATGCTCATGCTTGTGCTCCCGACTTGGCCTTGGGCTCTTTCTTCTTGAACATTTCCAGCATGCGCTGGGTCACCATGAAGCCACCGAAGACGTTGACCGCGGCCAGTGCCACGGCCAGCGTGCCGGCGATGCGGCCGACGCTGCCTTCGGTCAAGCCGGCGGCCAGCATGGCGCCGATGATAATGATGGCGGAGATGGCGTTGGTGACGGCCATGAGCGGCGTGTGCAAGGCGGGGGTCACGGTCCAGACCACGTGGTAGCCGACGTAGATGGCCAGCACGAAGATGATCAGGTTGATGATGGTATGGCTGACTTCCATGTTGTTCCTCCTGTTATTGCACGGCCCGCGTAGCGGGCCGTGCGGCTTGTGGGCTAGGGGTCAGATCGCTTTGAGGCTGGTGATACGGTTCTTGTCGTCGACGAAGACCACCTTGGGCTTGTAGGTGGCCACTTCCTCGTCACTCATCGGTGCATAGGTGCAGATGATCAACAGGTCGCCCAGGTGGGCCAGGCGGGCCGCCGCACCATTGAGGGAGATCTCGCCGCTACCGCGCTTGCCGCGGATGGCGTAGGTGGAAAAGCGTTCGCCGTTGTTGACGTTGTAGAGTTCGATCTTCTCGAACTCGCGGATGTCGGCCGCTTCCAGCAGGTCTTCGTCGATTCCGCAGGAACCTTCGTAGTTCAGGTCGCACTGGGTGACCGAGGCGCGATGGATCTTCGCGCGCAGCATGATGCGTTGCATGTACTTCTTCCTTCTATGTTTCCAGGGTGTTGATGGGCGGTGAAATGCCCGGGTTTTCCTGCCGGCACCCGGGCCGGCAGATTCATTTGCGCAAGACCTCGCCGCCCTGGCAGAGCAGCGTGGCCGCTACGATATCGTCGTCCCGGTTGATCACCAGCTTGCCCTCGGCATCGATGACCAGTTTCAGGAAGTCCAGCACGTTGCGGGCATACAGCGCCGAGGCATCGGCCGCCACCAGGGCCGCCAGGTTGCCTTCGCCGATGATGTGCACGCCGTGCTTGATGACGGTCTTGCCGGGTTCGGACAGGGGGCAGTTGCCGCCCTGGTCGACCGCCATGTCCAGGATCACCGAGCCGGGCTTCATGGCCTTGACGGTGTCTTCGCCGATCAGGACCGGCGCCTTGCGGCCCGGGATCAGGGCGGTGGTGATGATGATGTCGGCCTGCTTGGCGCGTTCGTGCACCAGCTCGGCCTGGCGCTTCATCCAGTCCGGCGGCATCGGGCGGGCGTAGCCGCCCACACCCTGGGCGATTTCCCTTTCCTCGTCGGTCAGGAAAGGCACGTCGAGGAACTTGGCGCCCAGCGACTCGATCTGTTCCTTGACCGCCGGACGCACGTCGGACGCCTCGATCACCGCGCCCAGGCGCTTGGCCGTGGCGATGGCCTGCAGGCCGGCCACACCGGCGCCCATGATCAGCATGCGCGCGGCCTTGACGGTGCCGGCGGCAGTCATGAGCATGGGCATGAAGCGCTGGTAGGTATTGGCGGCCATCAGCACGGCCTTGTAGCCTGCGATGTTGGCCTGGGAGGACAGCACGTCCATCGACTGCGCGCGGGTGGTGCGCGGGGCGGCTTCGAGGGCGAAGGCGGTGAGGCCGGATGCGGCCATGGCGGCGATGTTGTCGGTGTCGAAGGGATTCAACATGCCGATGACGACCGTGCCTGGCTTGATGCGGGCGCGCTCGGCCTCGTTGGGGGCGCGCACCTTGAGGAGGATTTCGGCGGTAAAGACGGCGTCGGCACTACCGATGCTGGCACCGACGGCGACATAGGCCTCGTCGGGAATACTGGACTTTACCCCTGCACCCGACTCCACCATCACTTCATGCTTGGCCGCCACCAGCTTCTTGACCGTTTCCGGGGTGGCTGCGACACGCGTTTCTCCATCCCGGCTTTCGGCGGGAATCCCTATCCTCATTCCAAGCTCCTTTTTTGTTGATTCTTACCCCAATCTTACACGACTGCCCTTGTGCTCCCGGAAATTTACCAGGCCCTGGGGAAACCGTGCGCAATCCGCACACTACGGGGCTTGGCGCTGAAGAGTCGACGCCGACAGGGTAAAATGCGGGATTCACGAGGTAATCAATGTCTGAAGTCTGGAAACCCTCTGTCACGGTGGCGGCCATCATCGAACGCCAGGGCCGCTTCCTGATGGTCGAGGAGAACAGCGGCGACGGCTTGCGCATCAACCAGCCGGCCGGTCACCTGGAAGCGGGTGAATCGCTGCTCGATGCCGTGGTGCGCGAGGCGCTGGAAGAATCGGCACATGTCTTCACGCCCACCGCGCTGGTGGGGACCTACCTGTCGCGCAACGTGTCTTCCTCGCGCGGCGGCCTGTCGGTGACCTATCTGCGCTTCGCCTTTGCCGGCAACGTCGGCGAGCCGCTGGAGCGGGCCCTGGACGAAGGCATCCTGCGCACCCTCTGGATGACGCGCGACGAACTGGCAGCCTGCACCGATCGGCATCGCAGCCCCTTGGTCTTGCGCTGTGTGGACGACTACCTGCGCGGCCAGCGCGCGGCACTGGAGCTGGTGCACGCTGACCCCAGTGCCATCGGGGCATTGCCGGATCAGTGACCGGAAGCAGTCAGGCGAATTACCGCATTCAACGGATACAAGCATGAGCAAGAAAAGAGTAGTCATCGGCATGTCGGGCGGCGTGGATTCGTCGGTCTCGGCATGGCTGCTGAAAGAACAGGGCTATGAAGTCATCGGCCTGTTCATGAAGAACTGGGAAGATGACGACGACTCGGAATACTGTTCCACGCGCGAAGACTGGATCGACGCCGTGAGCGTGGCCGACGTGGTCGGGGTCGATATCGAGGCGGTCAATTTCGCTTCCGAATACAAGGATCGCGTCTTCGCCGAGTTCCTGCGCGAATACCAGGCCGGCCGCACACCCAATCCGGACGTGCTGTGCAATGCCGAGATCAAGTTCAAGGCCTTCCTCGACCACGCCATGAAACTGGGGGCGGACTTCATCGCCACCGGTCACTACGCGCGCGTGCGCCAGGGCCCGCAGGGCGATTTCCAGCTGCTCAAGGCGGTCGACGCCAGCAAGGACCAGAGCTATTTCCTGCATCGGCTGAACCAGGAGCAGCTCGCCCGTACCGTTTTCCCCCTGGGCGAGATCCACAAGACCGAGGTGCGCAAGATCGCCGAGCGACTGCAATTGCCCAACGCCAAGAAGAAGGATTCGACCGGCATCTGCTTCATCGGCGAGCGCCCGTTCCGCGAGTTCCTGAACCGCTACCTGTCCTACAAGCCGGGCCCGATCAAGACTGCCGATGGCCAGACCGTGGGCGAGCATGTCGGCCTGTCGTTCTATACGCTGGGCCAGCGCAAGGGCATCGGCATCGGTGGCCTGAAGGCGCACCAGAATGCCGACGGCCACGGCGACGCCTGGTACGTGGCGCGCAAGGACGTGCAGGAGAACACGCTGTATATCGTTCAGGGCCATGATCATCCGTGGCTGCTCTCGCCCTCCCTCTCGGCCGGACAGCTCAGCTGGGTGGCCGGCCATGCGCCGCAACAGGCAGCGCTCTCGGCCAAGACCCGCTATCGCCAGGCCGACGTACCCTGCAGCTTCAGCGACGGCGGCCAGAGCTTTGCACTGGCCTTCGATACGCCGCAATGGGCAGTCACTCCCGGGCAATCGGCGGTGCTGTATGACGGCGATGTCTGCCTGGGAGGCGGCATCATCGAGACTGGTGCCTTGCCCGACTGACAATTTCAACAAGGAAACAATCAAACGCCCCGCTAGCGATTTCGCTGCGGGGCGTTTTCTTTTCGGCAATCATCGGTGGCGCTTTGCCCACAGGACGCTGAAAACCCGCCTCCAGATGATAAAAATTATCAATCACATCGATAAAAGGACTTGCAATCCCTCCCCAAATGGCAAATAATCTAAACAAGAATTGTTCGCATTTACTAGGAGGTGTCATGAGCCAACTGAACGACCAAAGCACGGAACGTCGCAACAAGCCCAGCACAACCGCCAACGGCACGCCGATCGCCCGTATCAAGAGTACGGATCTGTTCCGCCAGATGCGTGAACTGGAGATCGACCACGGAGGCCGCATCTACAAGTTGCGACTGACACAGCTGAACAAGCTGATCCTGACGGCCTGAGCCGTCCGGTTTCGGACCAAGGTGGATAAACAGGCCAGCCAGCGTTGATCTTTCGGACGCATCGCCAGCCAAGCTAGCCTAGCGAGGAGAGTTTGATGGTTACCGACAAGATGACATCCGCATTCGTGGAACCCAACAACGCACCGGCCCAACCTGAACTTCTGGTTTCCGCCGTACTGCATTTGATGTCGCACTACACCGCCAACAACAGCCAGGAAACGCAGAGCTGCGTGAAACTGGCCTCGGTCATCGAGAGACACCTGAAGGCCCTGGCGGACCTGCCCAACCTGGCGCCGGTATTGCGGGCAACCTGCCAGCAACTCTCGGAACAGTGGGGCAACGTGGTAGAGCGCACCATGCCGCAGCCGGAAAAATACAATTTCTTCTCGCGCATCGTGACAGGCGCGAGATCCGCATAGGGCCTGCTCAAGCAGGCAGCAAGGCGTAAAATGATCGTTTGTGTTTGCAATAACATTTCCGAAGGCAAGATCCACCAGGCAGTCGACGCCGGCATCACTTCCATGGCCGAGTTGCGCAAGCAGCTCGGCGTTGGTACTTGCTGCGGCAAATGCCATTCTTGCGCCAAGCATGTCCTGCGAGAGTGCCTCAGCAATAGCCGCCAAACACAACAGAACGTGCGTCCGGTGGTATTCCACCCTGCCCTGGCAGCCGCATAACCAAGATCAATGAACGCCATTTCGTCACCCCTCATGACTGACCGCCAACCCAGCGCGCTGATGCGCCAGGCACGCAAGATCGGCCCCCTGGGCCTGATCATCCTGCTGCACCTTGCCTTTTTCTGGGCCCTGCAAAGCGGCCTGATCCATCAGGTCGCCAGCGCCGTTCCCAAGGAAGTGATCGCCACCTTCATCGTCCCCGAGAAAGCGCCCGAGCCGGCCCCGCCCAAGGCGCAACCGGCCCCGCCCAAGGAAGTGAAGATCGTCAAGAAGGCCGTCACGCCGCCCAAGCCCGTTCCGGTGACCGAGACCCCTGCCCCCACGGCCATCACCGCCCCACCGCAGCCGCCGCAACCTGCCTCCCCGGCACCGCAGGTGGCCGCCGAGCCTACGCCTGCGCCGGCGGCGCCCCCTGGCCCGGTGCTGCCCAAGCAGATCACCTCCGGTATCGAATACATCGAAAAACCCAATCCGGTCTATCCCAGCGTCTCGCGCCGCATGGGCGAGGAAGGCGTGGTCGAATTCCGCGTCACCGTCAACACCAGCGGCCGCGCCGAGAAGGTCGATATCATCAAGTCCTCCGGTTACTCGCGACTGGATGACGCTGCCCGTAGCGCGGTCATGCGCGCCGTCTTCAAGCCTTACATCGAGAACGGCCACGCCATCACCGTCAGCACGGTCGGCAGCCTAGCATTCCGGCTGAACTGAACTGTATTTCGCAACATCCCCCCTCATTGACAGAAATAGAAGGAAACATCATGGAAGTTAGTCCGTACGGATTGGAAAGCCTCTGGGCTCAGGGCGATTTCGTCACCAAGGGCGTGGCCGTCCTGTTGCTGGCCATGTCGATCGCGTCCTGGTATGTGATCATCACCAAGGCGTTCCAGCTGCTGCGTTTTCGCAAGTCCTCGGAGGCCGCTGGTCGCCAGTTCTGGGATACCACCAGCCTGCCCGAAGGCGTCGCCACGCTGGGCCAGGACAACCCCTTCGCAGAGGTGGCCCGCGCCGGCGTCACCGCCATGAGCCACCACACCGCCCACAAGGGTCACCTGCATGACCAGCTGTCGGTGAGCGACTGGGTCACCCTGTCGCTGCGCCAGGCCATCGACGAAGCCTCCGCCAAGCTGCAGACCGGCATGGCCGTGCTGGCCTCGGTGGGCTCCACGGCTCCCTTCGTGGGCCTGTTCGGTACCGTCTGGGGCATCTACCACGCACTGGTGTCCATCGGTACCACAGGCCAGGCCAGCATCGACAAGGTTGCCGGCCCCGTCGGTGAAGCCCTGATCATGACCGCCCTGGGCTTGGCCGTGGCCATTCCCGCCACCTTCGGCTACAACGCCCTGGTACGCGGCAACAAGACCACCATCGCCAAGCTCAACAAGTTCGGCTTTGACCTGCACGCCCTGTTCGTTACCGGTTCCCGCGCCGCCACCGAAGATGGCGAAAAGAATGGCAGCAAGGCCAAGCTGACCGCAGTCGGGAGAGCATGATGGCCATGGGTTCCCTGTCCGATTCGGACGACGACTTCAACCCCGAGATCAACACCACGCCCCTGGTGGACGTGATGCTGGTCCTGCTGATCATCTTCATCATCACCATCCCGGTGATGAACCACGCCGTCAAGATCGACCTGCCCAAGGCCAGCAGCCAGCCCGATCAGGTCAAGCCGGAAAGCATCAACCTGTCCATCGATGCGGCCGGTGACGTGTTCTGGAACGAAGACAAGATCGACAGCAGCGAGCTGAGCCTGCGCATTGCCGCGGCGGCCCAGAAACAGCCACAACCTGAGCTGCACCTGCGTGCTGCCCGCACCACCCAGTACGAGAAGGTGGCGCAGGTCATGTCAGCTGCGCAATCCGGGGGGCTGGCCAAGATTGGTTTCGTGACCGATCCTGAGAAGAAATAAGTCCGTCCAAGACCTCGGCCTGCCGCGCGGCGCATCGCGCGATCCGCCGCAAATACCCGCCTGGCAAGGCGGAACAAGAAAACCTCCCTCGCCTCGGCGACGGAGGTTTTTTTTGATTTATTCACATCGGGAACAATAAAGGTAAGAATGATTACCGATAATTAATAATGAAGAATGGAAACGGCTAGGCTATGATCCGACCGTCCGCGGTCCGGCAGCTATCCGTCACCCATAACTAACGCGGTTTCTTTCTTCCATATTTTTTGAGAGGTCTACCCCATGAAAGGCGATCCCGCAGTCATCAAGTTGCTCAACGCACAGCTGACCAACGAACTCACAGCCATCAACCAGTATTTCCTGCATGCCCGCATGTACAAGCACTGGGGCCTGGACAAGATCGGCGCCAAGGAATACGCCGAATCGATCGGCGAAATGAAGCATGCCGACAAGCTGATCGACCGCATCCTGATGCTGGACGGCCTGCCCAACCTGCAGGCACTGCACAAGCTGATGATCGGTGAAAACACCAAGGAAATGATCGAATGCGACCTGAAGCTGGAACAGGCCGCCCACAAGACCGTCAAGGAAGGCATCGCCACCTGCGAACAGCATGGCGATTATGTCTCCCGCGACCTGTTCCTGATGATCCTGGACGACACCGAAGAACACATCGACTGGCTGGAAACGCAGCTGGACCTGATCGACAAGGTCGGCATCCAGAATTACCTGCAGAGCCAGATGTCGCCCGCCGAGGAATAAACCCGGCTGCGATTGGAAAAAAAAAGCGCGCCCCACAAGAGCGCGCTTTTTTCATTGCGTCCGGCCGTTGGGGCAGGAACGCTGGCAGTCCGTTCAGATGTGCGGCACGCTGTCCTTGAAGGACGGCCGCTCGGAGACCTTGTCGAACAGGCGCGCCAGTTCCGGATAATCCTCGCGCCAGGCCAGGTCGGGGAAACGGAAAGCCAGCCAGCCCAGCGCACAGCATACCGCCACGTCGGCCAGGCTGTAGTGATTGCCGACGCAGAACGGCTTTTCACCCAGGCCATCGGCCATCGCCTTCAGGGATGCCTCGACCTTGCTCCACTGGCGTTTGATCCATTCCGGGCTTTGCTGCTTGGTCGGGCGCAGGGTCTTTTCCAGGCGCACCAGCACAGCCGCATCCAGCAGGCCATCAGCCAGGGCTTCCCAGCACTTGATCTCGGCGCGCTCGCGGCCATTGGGCGGCAACAGCTTGCCCACCGGAGTGAGCGTGTCGAGGTATTCGACGATCACCCGTGAATCGAACATGGCACCACCATCATCCATCAGCAGGCACGGCACCTTGCCCAGCGGATTGCTTTGCTGGATGGTGGTCGATGCGCTCCAGACATCTTCCAGGATGAATTCATAATCGATCTTTTTTTCAGCCATCACGACGCGCACCTTGCGCACGAAGGGACTGGCATTGGAGCCGATGAGTTTTAGCATAGCGTTTGGAAGTTTTATCTGATTTGATTATAACATTCGCATTTCCCGGCAAATTCCAGAACGAACAGCCATGGAACGGAATGCAACAGACGGGAAAACTGGGCTGACCGGCCTGCCAATGGTAAAATGCCCGCCTCGGGCGATTCGGGTTTTGGTGCAATGCTACCGAAAACTCGCCAATCTTCAGTCAACGCATCTCATCCGTTTCCATCATGTCCCTCTCTGCTCTCTCGGCCCTGTCCCCGCTGGACGGCCGCTACGCCTCCAAGACCGATAAACTGCGTCCGCTGCTGTCTGAAGCGGGCTTCATGCATCATCGCGTGAAGGTCGAGATTGCCTGGCTGCAAGCCCTGTCCGAGGCCGGCTTTGCCGAGATCAAGCCGTTCTCGGCCGACGCCCGCGCGCTGCTGGACAAGCTGGCCGCCGAGTTCACCGAGGCCGATGCCGCCCGCATCAAGGAGATCGAAGCCGTCACCAACCATGACGTCAAGGCCGTGGAATACTGGCTCAAGGAACAGGTCAAGGACGTGCCGGAACTGGTGGCCGCCTCCGAGTTCATCCACTTCGCCTGCACCTCCGAAGACATCAACAATACCTCCCACGGCATGATGTTGAAGGCTGCGCGTGACACCGTGCTGCTGCCTTCGCTGCAAGCCGTGATCGCCCGCCTGACCGAGCTGGCCCACGAACACGCCGCCGTGCCGATGCTCTCGCGCACCCACGGCCAGCCGGCCAGCCCGACCACCCTGGGCAAGGAAGTGGCCAACGTCGTGGCGCGCCTGCAACGCGCAGCCAAGCGCATCGCCGCCGTCGAGATCCTGGGCAAGATGAATGGCGCCGTGGGCAACTACAACGCCCATCTGTCGGCCTACCCGCAGACCGACTGGGCAGCCTTCTCCAAGCAGGTGGTGGAACAGCGCCTGGGCCTGGTCTTAAACCCCTACACCATCCAGATCGAGCCGCACGACTACATGGCCGAGCTCTTCGATGCCGTGGCCCGTACCAACACCATCCTGCTGGACCTGAACCGCGACATCTGGGGCTATATCTCCCTGGGCTATTTCAAGCAGCGCACCAAGGCCGGCGAAATCGGCTCCTCGACCATGCCTCACAAGGTCAATCCTATCGATTTCGAGAACTCCGAAGGCAACCTCGGCATGGCCAACGCCGTGCTAAAGCACCTCGCCGAAAAACTGCCGGTATCGCGCTGGCAGCGCGACCTGACCGATTCCACCGTGCTGCGCAACATCGGCGTGGGCTTCGGTTACACCGTGCTGGCCTATGACAGCTGCCTGCGCGGCCTGAACAAGCTGGAAGTCAATCCACAACGCCTGGCCGATGACCTCGATGCCACCTGGGAAGTGCTGGCCGAGCCGGTGCAGACCGTGATGCGTCGTTATGGCATCGAGAATCCGTATGAGCAACTGAAGGAACTGACCCGCGGCAAGGGTATTTCCAAGGATGCCCTGCGTGACTTCATCAACGGCCTGGCCATCCCCCAGGAGGCCAAGGACCACCTGCTGGCCATGACCCCCGCCAACTATATCGGCACCGCCGTGGAACTGGCCAAGCAGATCTGAGTTCGGCGCCGGTCCGACGAGGACGGGCGAAGCTTGTCGGTTCTACCATGCAATGGCGCACGCAATGTGCGCCATTTTCTTTGGGCTTCATTCCTGGATTACTCGCAAAAGCGGACGGCTGAAATTCCAGTCGTGCAGCTAATACAGGCTGGCAAAGCTCTTTATACTCAACATTTTTAAAAGAGTGGCATGATGCGTCGCACCATGACTTGTCCTCCACGACGAGCATGACGCCCGGCTGCACCGCCAGTACTGCAGAACCATTGCAGAGCCAGCCGCTCCAAATGTCACCAACCCCACGCCTCACTATGGAACGCTATACCAAACCCGCCGTCCTGCTGCACTGGCTGATCGCCCTCTTGATCATCTCGGCCTTCGGCCTGGGCCTGACCATGGTCAATATCCCCGGCCTGACGCCGACCAAGCTGAAGTATTTCTCCTGGCACAAATGGATAGGCGTGACCGTTCTGGCACTGGCCTGCCTGCGCCTGCTCTGGCGGCTGACGCACAAGGCGCCGGCCTACCCGGCGCACATGCCGCAATGGCAACAGTCGGCCGCCCACTGGCTGCACCTGGGCCTGTATGTCCTGATGTTCGCCATTCCCGTCTCGGGCTATTTCTACAGCCTCTCGGCCGGCGTGCCGGTGGTCTACCTGGGTGTGCTGCCGCTGCCGGTGCTCATGGCCCCCAATCCGGAACTCAAGCCCCTGCTCAAGGAACTGCACTACCTGCTCAACATGACCATGTTGGCGGCCTTCGTGCTGCATGTCCTGGCCGCGCTCAAGCACCAATTCATCGATCGTGACAATATTCTGCGGCGCATGCTGCCGTGAGCGGCAGGCCGATTTCTTCATAGTGCTCGTTTTTCAACGGAACCCGATATGATCCTCACCCGCTTCATCAAACCGACCCTGCTGGCGCTGGCCGCCGCTTCCCTGGCTACCGCTGCCCACGCCGCCCCGCTCAAGGTGGATACTGCCAAGAGCAGCGTCAATGCCACCTTCAAGCAACTCAACGTGCCGGTGGACGCCAAGTTCAAGAAATTCACCGCCACCATCGACTTCGACGCCGCCAAGCCGACCGAGGGCAAGGCCAGCGTGGAGATCGACGTCACCAGCTTCGACCTGGGTGAAGCCGAATACAACAAGGAAGTGCAGAAGAAGGAATGGTTCAACACCGCCCAGTTCCCCAAGGCCAGCTTCGTGGCCAGCAGCATCAAGCCGGCGGCCGGTGGCAAGTTCGATGTCAGCGGCAAGCTGACCATCAAGGGCAAGAGCACCGATGTCAGCTTCCCGCTGACCGTGAAGAAGGAAGGCGCGACCCAGGTCTTTGACGGCGTGCTGCCCATCAAGCGCCTGACCTACAACATTGGCGAAGGTGAATGGAAAGACACCGGCATGGTGGCCGACGAGGTCTCCATCAAGTTCCACATCGTCGCCCAGTAATCCCCGCAAGACATAACATAACAACAGGTTTTCCGCGCCAGAACGTCCCGCCGGCAGGCGGGCTTTCCCAGCGTTTTTCTCACCTCAAGGACATGAATCACATGAAACTGAACCACCTCCTGCTCGCACTGGTCGCCGCTGGCGCCGCTGCTTCCGCCAACGCTGCCGATACCTACAGCATCGACCCCAGCCATACCTATCCCAGCTTCGAAGCTGACCACATGGGCGTATCCGTGTGGCGCGGCAAGTTCACCAAGACCAGCGGTACCGTGACGTTGGATCGTGCCGCCAAGACCGGCACCGTCGACATCGTGGTGGACGCCTCCTCGATCGACTTCGGCATGGGCAAGATGAACGACCACGCCAAGAGCGCCGAGATGTTCGACGTCGCCAAGTACCCGACCGCCGAATACAAGGGTACGGCCATCAAGTTCAATGGCGACAAGCCGGCCTCGGTGGAAGGCACCCTGACCCTGCACGGCGTGACCAAGCCGGTGACCCTGACCATCAACAAGTTCACCTGCATCCAGCATCCCATGCTCAAGCGTGAAGTCTGCGGCGCCGATGCCTCGGCCACCTTCAACCGCGCCGACTTCGGGGTCGACTACGGTGCCAAGTACGGTTTCAGCACCGAGACCAAGCTGGCCATCCAGGTCGAAGCCATCAAGACCAACTGATCCGCCTTCCAGGGGCCGGCCCGCAGGGCAGCCCCGGGCAATCCGTGAGAGCCGATGCGATAATGCATCGGCTTTTTTGTTTGCGCGTTTTGCTTGCGATCATGGAGAAATGGAGCCGCAAGCCGCACAATGGCTCGCATTCGCCGTTTTGCTGCCCTGCAAAACTTTTAAAAACGCGCTAATCTAGCGCCGTTCCCCAAGGAGCAAGTAGCATGTCGTTAGCAGACCTACGTAAAGACTACAGCCGCGCCAGTTTGTCCGAACTCGATGCCGCCGCCGACCCGATCGACCAGTTTGCCCTCTGGTTCGACGAGGCGAGCAAGGCACAGATTCCCGAGCCCAACGCCATGAGCGTGGCCACGGTCGGACGCGATGGACGACCATCCTCGCGCATCGTGCTGATCAAGCAATTCGACCAGCGTGGCTTTACCTGGTTTACCAATTACGACAGTCGCAAGGGCGTCGATGTGATCGACAATCCCTATGTCGCGCTGCTGTTCCACTGGGTCGAACTGGAACGCCAGGTTCGCATCGAAGGAAAGATCGAGCGCGTCAGCCCGGAAGAAAGTGACGCCTACTTCTACAGTCGCCCGCTGGCCAGCCAGCTGGGAGCGATTGCATCGCACCAGAGCCAGACCGTGGCCGACCGCGAGACGCTTGAACGGCAATACGAAGCGACAAAGCAGCAATTCGGGGAACATCCTTCCCGTCCCGCGCACTGGGGCGGCTACCGGGTCATTCCCGAACGCATTGAATTCTGGCAAGGCCGCCCCTCTCGCATGCACGACCGCGTGCTCTACACACGCGACGGCAACGGGCAATGGCAGCGACTGCGCCTGCAGCCCTGAGGCCACACCATGCCTGGCGGGGCTGTTAAGCATTCACGTCACTAACGCGGAGGAAAATCGTGTTTTGGGAAAAGAAGCTTGACGCCTGGGTAGAGAACATTCGCAACGTATCGGCCCTGCCACTGCGGCTGGTACTGTGGAACGGACAGCAGTACGACTTCAGCACGGGTACGCCCGAGGTCACGCTGAAGGTCCCCCACGTATCAGCCATCACTTCACTGCTCTCCCCCTCCCTGGCCAATCTCGGCGAAGCCTATGTCGAAGGCAAGATCGAGGTCGAAGGCAAGGTCAAGAACATCATCAGCGTGGCCAATGCGCTGGCCGCCAATACGCTCAAGGCCGAAGGCCGGCTCGGGCGCCTGGTGCGCAACGTGACCCACACCAAGAAGCGCGACGCCGAGGCCATCCAGTACCACTACGACGTCTCCAACGACTTCTACAAGCTGTTCCTGGACGAGAACATGGTCTATTCCTGCGCCTACTTCGAAAACGGCGACGAGGACCTGGCCACGGCGCAGATCAAGAAGATCGACCACATCCTGGAGAAGATCCAGCTCAAGCCTGGCCAGACCCTGCTCGATATCGGCTGTGGCTGGGGTGCGCTGGTCCTGCGTGCGGCACAGAAGTATGGCGCGCGCTGCGTGGGCGTGACGCTGTCCAAGAACCAATATGCCCTGGCGCGCGAACGGGTCGAGCGCGCCGGCCTGTCGGACCGCATCGAGATCCGCCTGCAGGACTATCGCGACGTGACCGGCACTTTCGACCGCATCACCAGCGTGGGCATGTTCGAGCACGTGGGCATCAAGAACCTGCCGGCCTACTTCCGCCAGATCAATACCCTGCTGGCCGATGGCGGCATGGCGATGAACCACGGCATCACCTCCACCGATGTGGACAACGGCGAGTCCCCCTACGGCGCGGGCGAATTCATCGACAAGTACGTGTTCCCGGCCGGCGAGCTGCCGCATATCAGCACCGTGCTCAAGACCATGCAGGAAGGCGGGCTGGAAGCCTTCGACGTGGAAAACCTGCGGCGCCACTATGCCCGTACCTGCGGCATCTGGGCAGACAATTTCGAAGCCAACGCCGATGCCATCCATGGCGTCACCGACGACAAGCACTACCGCATCTGGCGCGTCTACCTGGCTGGCAGCGCCTATGGGTTCGAGCGCGACTGGATCTCGCTGTACCAGGTCGTCTGCACCAAGGCCGCCAGCAGCGCGCAGACGCTGCCGTGGTCGCGCAACTACATCTATCGCAAATAAACCCTCGCCACTCCACAAAAAAACGGGCATGCCATGGCATGCCCGTTTTCATTCATCACCTGCCAGACACGCTTATTCCGGCTTGCTCTTCTCGGCGAATACCTCGCGGAACTTGGCCAGCTTGGGCGCGACCACGAAAGCGCAATACCCCTGGAAGGGATGTTGCTGGAAATAGTTTTGATGATAATCCTCCGCCTTGTAGTAAGGCGCAGGCGCCGCCAGCTCGGTGACGATGGGCGCATCCCACACCAGCGCCATCTCGGCGATGACGTGCCT
>JAFAMT010000047.1 GCA_019233085.1 Herbaspirillum sp. | reverse complement strand
GGGATCTGCGCAGCAGAGGGCAGGGCAGGCCAGTGGTCTTCGTGGTTGAACTTTTATCGTGAGGCTTTTCATGAGCAAGCAGGAAAACGGACGACATCCCGCAGCGGGACAGATCATCACCGGCGATACGCTGGAACACGCACAGGGCGGCTTTACACGCCGCGACATGATGCGCACCCTGCTGGCCGGCAGCCTGATGACGGTGGGCGCAACGGGCCTGCTCAGCGCCAGCGGCAGCGCCATGGCCCAGACCGGCAAGCGCGGCGGCAAGATGCGCATCGCCACCCAGACCAGCTCCACCGCCGACACCCTGGACCCGGCCAAGACCGCGCACTCCACCGACTACACCCGCGTGCACATGTTCTACAACGGTCTCACCAAGCTCGACAGCAAGCTGGGTCCGCAGATGGTGCTGGCCGAGGAAATGCTGACCACCGATGCCATCACCTGGACGGTCAAGCTGAGGAAGGGTGTCACCTTCCACGACGGCAAGCCGCTGGTGCCGGCCGACGTGGTCTATTCGCTCATGCGCCACAAGGACCCGGCTACCGCCTCCAAGGTCAAGGTCCTGGCCGACCAGATCGAATCGGTCAAGGCCAGCGGCCCCAACGAAGTGCAGATCAAGCTCACCAGCGCCAATGCCGACCTGCCGGTGATCCTGGCCACGGCCCAGTTCCTGATCATCCGCGACGGCACTACCAGCTTCACCACCGCCAACGGTACCGGTGCCTTCAAGATCAAGGAATTCACCCCGGGCGTGCGGACCATCGCGGTGCGCAACGAGAACTACTGGAAGTCCGGCCTGCCCTACCTGGACGAGGTCGAACTCTTCGGCATCCCCGACGAAGCCGCGCGCGTCAACGCGCTGCTCTCGGGCGACGTGCACTGGATCAACGACGTCAACGCCCGCTCCACCGGACGCGTCAAGTCCACCCCGGGCTATACCGTCATGGAGACCAAGTCCGGCCAGTACACCGACCTGGTCATCCGCCAGGACGTGGCCCCCGGCAACAGCATGGATTTCACGCTGGGCATGAAGTACCTGCTGGACCGCGAGCAGATCAAGACGGCCGCCTTCCGTGGCTATGCCGTCACTGCCAACGACCAGCCCATCGACCCGACCAACCGCTTCCATTTCGCCGGCCTGCCGCAGCGTCCCTATGACCCGGACAAGGCCAAGTTCCACCTGGAGAAGGCCGGCGTGCTGGGCAGCACCATCCCGCTGGTGGCCTCGGTGGCCGCCACCGGCTCGGTGGACATGGCCGTGCTGATGCAGCAGAGTGCGGCCAAGATCGGCCTGAAGCTCGACGTCAAGCGCGTGCCGGCCGATGGCTACTGGTCCAACCAGTGGATGAAGGTGCCGGTGGGCTTTGGCAACATCAACCCGCGTCCCAGTGCCGATATCCTCCTGACCCAGTTCTTCAAGTCCGACGCCCAGTGGAACGAGTCCGGCTGGAAGAACGCGCAGTTCGACCAGCTGGTGGTGGCCGCGCGCGGCGAGACCGACTTCGCCAAGCGCAAGCAGATGTATGCTGACCTGCAGACCCTGATCCACGAGAAGGCCGGCATCGGCATCCCGGTCTTCATCACCAACCTGGAAGGCATCAACAGCAAGGTCAAGGGCATCGATCCGGTGCCGCTGGGGGCCTTCATGAACTACACCTGTGCCGAGTACGTCTGGCTGGACGCTTGAGTGGGAGTTGGTTTGCCTTTGCGATTCAATCACCGTTCGTACTGAGTAGGCCCGTAAGGGCCGTATCGAAGGCGCGATGTCGGTGCGCCCCTTCGACGGGCTCAGGACAGGCTTCGATACGCGGCGATGCCGCTACTCAGGTCGAACGGGATGCGATGTCGGCAACAGCGTTTGCAACATCTGGATGTGTTGTGTAGTGCAAGCCTAAGTCCCTGTGGTTCGTTACCGAGGATAGCTATGAATGGTATGGTCCTGCGTCTGATCCTGCGCCGCCTGTTGCAGGCAGCCCTGACGCTGTTGCTGGTGTCGGCCGGCGTTTTCTTCATCACCAACCTGTTGCCGGGCGACGCTGCCCAGGCCGCGCTGGGCCAGGCCGCCACGCCCGAGACGGTGGCCGCGCTGCGGCTGCAGTACGGGCTGGACCTGCCGGCGCCGCTGCGCTATGCGCATTGGCTGGGCAACCTGCTGTCGGGCAATCCGGGCATGTCGCTGGTCAATAACGTGCCGGTGGCACAGATGATCGGCGGCCGCCTGCCGGCCTCGCTGATGCTGGCCGCGGTGACGGCAGCCGTCTCGGTGCCGCTGGCGCTGGTGCTGGGCATCGTCTCGGCGATGTACCGCGGCTCGACCTTCGACCGCGTGGTCACGGTCGGCGCGGTATCGCTGGTATCGGTGCCGGAGTTCCTGGTGGCCACCATCGCGGTGATGATCTTCGCGGTCAAGCTGCGCTGGCTGTCGGCCCTGTCGCACGCCACCGATGCCACCACCGTGGCTGCCTTCGTCAAGGCCTATGCCATGCCGGTGTTGACGCTGTGCTGCGTGATCGTGGCCCAGATGACGCGCATGACGCGGGCGGCCGTGATCGACCAGCTGCGTTCTTCTTACGCCGAGATGGCGCTGCTCAAGGGCGTCAGGCGCACCCGCATCGTGTTGCGCCACGCCTTGCCCAACGCCATCGGGCCGATCGCCAATGCGGTCGCGCTGAGCCTGTCCTACCTGCTGGGCGGGGTGATCATCGTGGAGAGCATCTTCAACTATCCCGGTATCGCCACGCTCATGATCGATGCCGTCACCACCCGTGACATGCCGCTGGTCCAGGCCTGCTCGATGATCTTCTGTGCCGGCTACCTGCTGCTGGTGCTGGCGGCCGATGTGCTGGCCATTGTTTCCAATCCGAGGTTGAAGACGCGATGAAAGCACTCAACGATTCCGCACGCGGCCAGGCCGTACCGCCCAAGGTCCCGGCGACCAGACGGCCTCGCCGTCACTCGAACATGGCCTGGATCGGCATGGGCATCGTCGGCTTCTGGCTGCTCATGGCCGTGATCGGCCCCAGCATCGCCCCCTATGATGCGACGGCCATCGTCGATGCCGACGTGTTCTCGGGCATGAGCCGCAAGTTCCTGCTCGGTAGCGACTACCTGGGCCGCGACATGGTCAGCCGCATCCTCTTCGGCACCCGCGCCACCATCGGCCTGGCGCTGGCGGCCACGCTCGCGGCCAGCATCATCGGTACCGCCCTGGCGCTGTTCGCGGCCTTCTCCGGCGGCTGGCGCGATGCCATCATCAGCCGCGCCCTGGATGCCCTGATCTCCATTCCCAGCAAGATGTTCGCGCTGATGATGGTGGCCACCTTCGGTTCGTCCATGACGCTGCTGGTGGTGACGGCGGCCATCACCTACATGCCCGGTGCCTACCGCATCGCCCGTTCGCTGGCGGTCAACGTGCAGGCCATGGAATACGTGCAGGCCGCCAGGGCCCGCGGCGAAGGCGTGTGGTACATCATGACCGTGGAAATGCTGCCCAACATGATCCGTCCGGTGCTGGCCGATTTCGGTTTGCGCTTCGTCTACGTGGTGCTGCTGCTCAGTGGCCTGAGCTTCCTCTCGCTGGGCGTGCAGCCGCCCGACGCCGACTGGGGCTCGCTGGTGCGCGAAAACATTTCCGGCCTGGGTGAGGGCGCCCTGGCGGTGATCATGCCGGCCCTGGCGATTGCCTCGCTGACCATCGGCGTGAACCTGCTGATCGATAACCTGCGCGGCAAGCGCGCTGCCAAGGAGTGAGCCCGTGATGCAGTTCGACCAATTCCTAGGCGCGACGGCGGCCACCGCCGTCAGCGGGCAAGGCCAGCCGCTGGTGCAAGTCACCGGCCTGCGCGTCAATGCCCGCAAGGATGACGGCTCCCCGGTGGAGATCGTCAAGGATGTCAGTTTCAATGTGGCGCGTGGGGAGGTGCTGGCGCTGATCGGCGAATCCGGTTCCGGCAAGACCACCATCGCGCTCTCGCTGCTGGGCTATGCGCGTGTCGGCTGTCATATCGCCGGCGGCCAGATCCGCATCGGCCAGCGCCAGATCGACCGCATGGATGAAAAGGCCTTGCTGGCCATGCGTGGCCACCACGTCGCCTACATCGCCCAGAGTGCGGCGGCGGCCTTCAACCCGGCCCGCACACTGATGGACCAGGTCATCGAAAGCGCCCTGCAACACCGCGTGATGGACCGTGCCACGGCCACGCGCAAGGCCATCGGCCTGTTCCGTGCGCTGGCACTGCCCAATCCGGATCATATCGGCCAGCGCTATCCGCACCAGGTTTCCGGTGGCCAGCTGCAACGCGTGATGGCGGCCATGGCTCTCATCACCGACCCGGAACTGGTGATCCTGGACGAACCCACCACGGCCCTGGACGTGACCACCCAGATCGAGGTGCTGCGCGCCTTCAAGAACGTGGTCAAGGAACTGGGCACCACCGCCGTCTATGTCTCGCACGACCTGGCCGTGGTGGCGCAGATGGCCGACCGCATCATCGTCCTGCGCGATGGTGCCGTGCGCGAGATCGGCCAGACCGGCCAGGTGCTGCATGCTCCCACCGACAGCTACACCCAGAGCCTGGTGGCGGCCGCCTCGCCGGCCGAACGCATGGCACAGGTGCGCGAGGTGCTGCCGGCCGAGCCTGTAGCGGCCACGACCAGCGCCGCCCAGGCCAAGGCACCGCTGCTGCGTATCAGCGGCCTGATCGCCGGCTATGGCGCACCGGACCGGCTGGGCCTGCCGGGTGTGCGTATCCTGGACGACATCAACCTGAACATCGAACGCGGCCGCACCGTGGGCGTCATCGGTGAGTCCGGCTCGGGCAAGACCACCCTGGCACGCGCCGTGGCCGGCATGATCGCGCCGGCACGCGGCAGCATCCAGCTCGACGGCGAGACCCTCTCGCCCACCCTGGAAGGGCGCACCCGCGAACAATTCCGCCGCGTGCAGATCGTGTTCCAGAATGCCGATACGGCACTGAACCCGGCCCACAGCATAGGCCGCATCCTCAACCGCCCGCTGGCCTTCTACCACGGCCTGAAGGGCGAGGCCATGCGCCGCCGCACCGCCGAGCTGCTGGACCTGGTGCGTCTGCCTTCCAGCGTCATCGACCGCCTGCCCGCCGAACTCTCGGGTGGCCAGAAGCAGCGGGTGAACCTGGCCCGTGCCCTGGCCGCCAAGCCTGACCTGATCCTGTGCGACGAGGTCACCTCGGCCCTGGATACGGTGGTGGCCGCCGCCATCCTGGAACTGCTGGCCGAGCTGCGGCGCGAGCTGCAGGTGTCTTACATGTTCATCAGCCATGACATCAGCACGGTGCGCGCCATCTGCGATGACATCGTGGTGCTCTATGCCGGCCGCATGGTGGCCAACCGCCCACGCGAGGCGATGATGGCGCCGCCTTATCACCCGTATTCGCACCTGTTGCTGTCCTCGGTGCCGGCCATGCAGCAGGGCTGGCTGGAGCAGGTCGGCGGTGCCGGCCAGCGCGCGCTGCCGCCCATCGGGGCGGTCGATGCCTCACCTGACATCTGCGCCTTCCTGCCGCGCTGTGCCCTGCGCGTGGATGGCGTGTGCAACGTGGTGCCGCCGCGCCGCCGCAACATGGAGCATGGTGGCGAGATCCTGTGCCACCGCTCCGACAGCGAGCTGCAGGAAGCCCAGGCACCGCTGGTGCCGGTGGCCGGCGTGACCGTATGAAGTGATGACGATGCGCCTGCGGCTGTTCGCAGGCGATCCCCCCGGGCCGCAGCCGACTGGGCACTGGAGCCCGTCGCCGGCCCTTCTCCAGGAGAAGACATGACTGCAGTGCTGGTGTTGTACCGCGCCTCGGGCGCGCCCGTTTCGACCGCATTCCGCCCCGGTGGCCTGGGTGCAGACGACCCCTTTGCGCCCTGGCGCGAGATCGCCTGGCAGGGTAGTGGCGCCATGAGTGCCGGCCGCCTGCGCTTCGAGGGCAAGCTGGAGATCGCCCGCTTCCCCCATGTGGAAACGCTGACCGTGGTGCAGGGTGAAGTGACGGTGGAAACCGCCGGCGCCGCGCCGCTGGTGCTGACCCCGGGCAGCGGCATGGTCATCGGCGTGGGCACGGCCTTGCGGGTGACGGCGTCGTCGCAGGCGCTGCTGATGTTCTGCGCGGCAGAATGTGCGCAGGCCACCCATGCGGGCGTGTTCCCGCTGCGCGCCGAGGCCAACTTCAAGCCATCGACCACGGTGATGGATCCCAAGCTGCTGCTGGGCCCGGTGCCGCAATGCCGCAGCGACAATGTCATCAACGAAGAGAGCATCAAGTACCTGGCCGGCACCTGGGACGCCACCCCTTACCACCGCATCGTGCGCGCCCATCCGGTCAATGAATTCATGCATATCCTCGATGGCGACGTGTACTTTGCCCAGCCCGATGGCAGTGTGGAAACGGCGGGTCCGGGCGATGCCATCTTCGTGGCGCAGGGCGCCTCCATCGGCTGGGAAAGCCGCGCGCGCGTGGCCAAGTTCTACGTCGTGCAGACGGTCGTTGCCGCCAGCGAGGAGAACTGAGCATGTCCCCTCCGCTGAACCGGATACAGACCCTCACCACCCCTCCTTCCTCGGCCGACGTGGTCGTCATCGGTGGCGGCATCATCGGCATCTTCACCGCCTATTACCTGGCGCGGCGTGGCGTGTCGGTGGTGCTGGTCGAGAAGGGATGGGTCGGCGCCGAGCAGTCCAGCCGCAACTGGGGCTGGTGCCGCCAGCAGAACCGCGATGCCCGCGAGCTGCCCATGGCCACCAAGAGCATCGACCTGTGGGAGCAGTTCAGCGCCGAGTCCGGCGAGGATACCGGCTTCACCCGCTGCGGCCTGCTGTATCTGTCCAATGACGACGAGGAACTGACGCGCTGGGCCAACTGGGGCCAGTTCGCCAAGACCGCCGGCGTGACCACCTACATGCTCGACAGCAA
>JAFAMT010000497.1 GCA_019233085.1 Herbaspirillum sp. | reverse complement strand
CCTCGGCCACCATCATCACCGGGGTGACGCTGCTGGCCTATCTGTCCATGGGCATCGGCGTGGTGGCGCTGGCCTTTGTCGGTGCCGGCTTGTTCGGCACGGTGATGTAGGCCACACCCGCCTGTCATCTGCAAGACACGCCGGCCTGGTCCGGCGTGTTTGTTTTTGTGCGGCTGACGCTCGCTGTCATCGGCATCCGGTAGTCCGGAACAAGATTGCGAGAGCCCCGGCCAAGCCTTTGCCCCCATCCTGCGGCATACTGCCAGCCTTCCACCAACAAGGCATGGCCTGATCAATGAGTTCCAACACGATCCTGCAAGGCATCCTCTACGGCGCACTCGCGGGTGCGGCCTGGGGGCTGGTCTTCCTTGCACCCGAGCTGACCCGCGCATTCTCCCCCTGGCAGTTGTCGGCCGGGCGCTACCTGGCCTATGGCCTCTTCGCCGCCATCCTGATCGCGCCGCGTGCCCGCAAGCTGGTCACGCAACTGGGGGCGGCGCAGTGGCGCGCGCTGGTGTGGCTGAGCCTGTTGGGCAATGTGGTCTATTACGTCTTCCTGGCCAGCGCGGTGCAACTGGGCGGCATGGCCATGACCTCGCTGGTGATCGGTTTCCTGCCGGTGGTGGTGACCATCATCGGTAGCCGTGGCAAGGGCGCGGTGCCGATCGTGCGGCTGGCGCCGTCGCTGGTATTGGGGCTGGCCGGCATCGCCCGCGTGGCTTGGCAATCGCTGGCTAGCGGCGCTGGCCACGGCGACGGCACGCAACAGCTGATCGGGTTCTTCTGTGCGCTGGCGGCGCTGGTGTCGTGGACGGCCTATGCGGTGGGCAACAGCCACTGGCTGGCGCGCCTGCACTCCATGTCGGCGCATGACTGGAATCTGCTGATCGGCGTGGTGACCGGCCTGCTGTCGCTGTTCATCGCCCTGCCAGCCTTCACGGTCATGCTGACACCCCATGGAGGCCAGGAATGGCTGCGCTTCGTGGCCGTCTCGGCCGGCGTGGCGATCCTCGCCTCGCTGTTCGGCAATGCCTGCTGGAACAAGGCCAGCCGCCTGCTGCCGCTGACCATGATCGGGCAGATGATCCTCTTCGAAACGCTCTTCGCGCTGCTCTACGGCTTCCTGTGGGAGCAGCGCTGGCCGACCCTGCTGGAGATCGCCGCCATGCTGCTGGTGACGGCCAGTGTGCTGCTGTGCGTGTCGGCGCACCGCCATGAAGGCCAGGCGCAGGTGAAGGTGGAAGTCGACGAAGGCGGCGGCCACTGAGCCTGCCCGCCGCTGGCTCAGCCCTGCTGGGCCAGCTTCTTCAGGACGTGGGCGGCGGCCACCAGGCCGAAGCTGGCCGTGACCACCATGGCCGAGCCAAAGCCGGCGCAGTTCAGGCCGGTGACGCCGGTCTGGGCGGCATCGGCCATATCGGCGGCATCTTCACCTACATCCATATCCTCGGCCGGTGCGATGACACAGGCCTCGCCCTCGGCCACCTCGGGAAAGCGCAAGGGCTCGGTCGAGAACACCGCATCGATGTGGAACTTGTTCTTGGTCCCGCGCGGGAAGCCATGCTGAGAGCGCAGGCGCTTGCGCACCTTGGCCAGCAGGGGTTCCTGCTCGGTGCGGCAGAGGTCGCGGATCTCGATCATGGTGGGATCGATCTGCCCGCCGGCACTGCCGATGGTCACCATGGGCATGCCATGCTGGCGGCACCAGGCGATCATCGCTACCTTGGCCGGCACGTTGTCGATGGCGTCGATGACGTAATCGAAGCGCCCGCCCCCCAGCATCTGTTCGACGTTATCCGGATCGACGAAGTCTTCCACCTCGGTGACCACGCAGGTCGGGTTGATCTGGCGGATGCGCTCGTGTAGGGCCGTGACCTTGGCCTGGCCCAGGGTAGTGGTCAGGGCGTGGATCTGGCGGTTGACGTTGGACTCGGCCAGGTTGTCCAGGTCGATCAGGGTGAGGTGACCGATGGCGCTGCGCGCCAGCGCCTCGACGATCCACGAACCCACCCCGCCCACCCCCACCACGCACACGCGTGCGCGGGCGAAGCGTTGCAGTGCCTGGGCACCATAGAGGCGGGCGACGCCACCGAAGCGGCGGTCGTAGTCGATGTCGTGCAAGTCGGTGCTGGTGGTAGTGCTCATGGATGAACCTGGGATGCGATGATGCGATCGGCAATGAAAGCCGCATTATCCCGCGTTTGCGGGCCTCTCATGAAAAAGGGCCGCAGCGCGAACGCTGCAGCCCTGGTTGCGGAGCACGTGGGGATCAGACCACCGCGCCGCCGTTTTCGTCCTTGACCTTGACCGGCTTGATCAGGTCTTCGCGCTTCACGCCCAGCCACATGGCCAGGGCGGCGGCAACGAACACCGACGAATAGATGCCGAACAGGATACCGATGGTCAGCGCCAGCGCGAAGTAGTGCAGCGTCGGGCCACCGAAGAAGAACATCGCCAGCACCATCATTTCGGTGCTGCCGTGGGTGATGACGGTACGCGACATGGTGCTGGTGATGGCGTGGTTCAGCACTTCCGGCGTGGAGAGCTTGCCGAAGCGGCGATCGCGGAATGCCTCGCGCACCCGGTCGAACACCACCACCGATTCGTTGACCGAGTAACCCAGCACGGCCAGGATGGCGGCCAGAACCGTCAGCGAGAACTCCCACTGGAAGAAAGCGAAGAAGCCCAGGATGATGATGATGTCATGCAGGTTGGCGATCACCGCCGCCACCGCGAACTTCCACTCGAAGCGGAAGGCCAGGTAGATCACGATGCCCAGCACCACCATGCCCAGCGCCAGCAGGCCATCGTGGGCCAGTTCGTCACCGACCTGGGGACCGACGAATTCCACCCGCTGCAGGCGCACCTCGGGGTCATCGGCCTTCAAGGCCTCGGTCACCTTCTCGCTCTGCTGGCTGGCGTTCACGCCATGCTGCGCCGGCAGGCGGATCATCACGTCCTGGGCGGTGCCGAAGCTTTGCACCAGGGTATCGCGGTAACCCAGTCCTTCGACGGACTTGCGGATCTTCTCCAGGTCAGCCGGCTTGCTGTAGGCCATTTCCATGACCGTGCCGCCGGTGAACTCGATCGAGAAATGCAGGCCCTTGGTGAACAGGAAGAACACCGCTGCCACGAAGGTCAATGCCGAGATCGCATTGAAGATCAGGGCATGGCGCATGAAGGGAATGTCTTTTTTGATGCGGAAAAATTCCATCGCTATCCTTTCGGTGCCGGCCGCGCGGCTGATTGCGCGGTCCGGCTTGAAACTGGCTGTGCTGTACGTTGTGCGGGCTTGGTGCAGATTACTTGGCGCCGCGCTTGGTCGAGGCCTTGCCCGAGGTGGTGAGCGCCTCGCCTTCGGGCTTCCAGATCTGGCCGATGGCAAGACCGGACAGACGCTTCTTGCGGCCATACCAGAGGTTGACCACACCACGCGAGAAGAACACGGCCGAGAACATCGAGGTCAGGATGCCCAGGCAGTGCACCACGGCGAAGCCGCGGATGGCGCCCGAACCGAAGATCAGCAGCGCCAGGCCGGCGATCAGGGTGGTCACGTTGGAGTCCAGGATGGTGGCCCAGGCGCGGTCGAAGCCGGCCGCGATGGCCGCCTGCGGCGAATTGCCGGCACGCAGTTCCTCGCGGATGCGCTCGTTGATCAGCACGTTGGAGTCAATGGCCATGCCCAGCGCCAGGGCGATGGCGGCAATACCGGGCAGCGTCAGCGTCACCTGCAGCGTCGACAGCAGGGCCACCAGCAGCAGCACGTTCACCGACAGAGCCAGGGCGCTGAAGAAGCCGAACAGCTGGTAGTAGATCACCATGAAGACGGTCATCGCCAGGAAGCCGTAGAGCACCGAGTCGAAGCCCTTCTTGATGTTGTCGGCACCCAGTTGCGGGCCGATGGTGCGTTCTTCGATGATGTCCATGGGCGCGGCCAGGGAACCGGCGCGCAGCAGCAGCGCCAGGTCGCCGGCGGCCTCGGGCGAACCCATGCCGGTGATCTGGAAGCGCGAACCCAGTTCGGAACGGATGGTGGCCACGGTCAGGACTTCGCCCTTGCCCTTCTCGAACAGGACGATGGCCATGGCCTTGCCGACCTTGTCGCGGGTGGCTTCGCGCATCTTGCGGCCGCCGTCGCCGTTGAGGTCGATGCTGACGGCGGGCTGGTGGTTTTCATCGAAGCTGGCCGAGGCATTGGCGATGTAGTCGCCGGTCAGTACCGGTTCCTTGTTGAGCACCACCGGGGCATTCTTGCCGACCTTGAACAGTTCGGAGCCGAACGGGATGGCCGAGCTTTCCTCGGTGCCCCGCACCACGCTCTCGTCGACCATGCGCACCTCCAGGGTGGCGGTACGGCCGATGATGTCCTTGGCGCGCGAGACGTCCTGCACGCCCGGCAGCTCGACCACGATACGGTCGGCGCCCTGGCGCTGGATCAGCGGCTCGGCCACGCCCAGCTCGTTGACGCGCTTGGACAGGGTGCTGATGTTCTGCTTGACGCCATCTTCCTGGGTCTGCTTGAGGGCCTCGGCGCGCAGGGTGCCGACCAGCTTGAGGTCGTCACCCGAACCGGCGTCGGCGAGCACCATTTCCTGCAGCTCACCCAGGGCAGCGCGGGCCTTGTCACGGGTGTCGGCATCGCGGAAGGAGATCTCGATGGCGTCGCCGTTGCGGCTGATGCCGCTGTGGCGGATGTTCTTGTCACGCAGCAGGCTGCGCACGCTGGCTTGCAGGCCTTGCAGGCGCTTGTTCAAGACCGCCTTGATATCGACCTGCATCAGGAAGTGCACGCCGCCGCGCAAGTCCAGGCCCAGGTACATCGGGAAGGCATGCAACGCCTGCAACCATTGTGGCGTATTGGGCAGCAGGTTGAAGGCGACGATATAGGTCGGATCGCTGGGATCGGTATTGAGTTGCTGTTCCAGCAGGGCCTTGGCCTTGAACTGGATGTCGGTGGTGGCGAAGCGCGCGCGCACCGACGGCTGGGCGCCGCTGTTGTCGAACGCCACGCTCTCTGCGGCGAGACTGCCCTGTTTCAGGATCTCATCGACGCGACCGGCCACGGCGGCCTCCACCTTCAGGGTCGACTTGGCACTGCTGATCTGTACCGCAGGCGATTCACCGAAGAAGTTCGGGACGGTATAGATCACGCCGAACAGCAGGGCAACGACAATCAGTACGTATTTCCAGAGAGAGTAACGATTCATGGTCTTGTGCTTCTTGCTTGCAGGAAGGGAACAGTCGCCTGTCCCCTGTTCAGAACCCCGGCCGGATGGCCCGGGGTCCTAACAACATGGGCGCATCAGCGATGCGCCCATTGACCGCGTGGCCCGTGGCCCGGTCAGCCCGGATTACAGGCCCTTGATGGTGCCCTTGGGCAGCAGCGTGGTGATGGCGCCCTTTTGCACGATCATCTCGGTGCCTTCCGACACTTCGATGGTGATGTAGGCATCGCTCACCTTGGTGATACGACCCAGCACGCCACCGGAAGTGACCACTTCGTCACCCTTGGCCAGGGCGTCCATCATGGCTTTCTGTTCTTTCTGGCGCTTCATCTGCGGACGGATCATCAGGAAGTACAGCACCACGAACATCAGGATGATGGGCAGGAAGCTGGTCAGGTTGCCCAGCGCGCCGCCGGGGGCTGCTGCTGCCGTTTGCGCGTATGCGTCGGAAATAAACACGTAAGGCTCCAAAGGTTGATTGAAAAATAGCCCTGCATTCTAGCACTGCGCAGGCACTATTCCCGCAAATCGGGCCGGCTTGCCGGAGATCAAGGGTGATCTGGCCATTTTCCCCGCAGGATTGCTTTGGCGCGCTGCTTCATTTTTGTGGCGGGCGCTCTTAAGATAGCGCCACGCCAAGCCCGGCCCCAATCGCCTCCTCCCAGCCAACGCATGCATAGCCCGTCCACCTCAAGTTCCTCCAGCCGCAGCCTGTGGCAATTGTTCCTGGTCTTCCTCCGGCTGGGCCTGACCTCCTTCGGCGGCCCGGCGGCCCATATCGGGTATTTCCGCCATGAATTCGTGGCACGCCGCCAGTGGCTCTCGGAACAGGCCTATGCCGACCTGGTGGCGATGTGCCAGTTCCTGCCGGGTCCTTCCAGCAGCCAGGTCGGCATGGCCGTGGGCATCTTCCGCGCCGGTTATCGCGGGGCGCTGGCGGCCTGGCTGGGCTTTACCCTGCCCTCGGCCCTGCTGCTGATGGTGGTGGCGCTCTCGGTGCTGGAGGATGCGCACTGGCTCTCGGGTGACGTGGTGCACGGCCTGAAGATCGTGGCCGTGGCCATCGTGGCGCAGGCCGTGTGGGGCATGGCCGCCAGCCTGTGCAAAGGGCTGGGGCGGCAGATCGTCATGGCGGCCGCTGCGGCCGCCGCCTTGCTGCTGCACGGTCCCTTCGTCCAACTGGCGGTGATCCTGGCAGCGGGCGCGGTCGGCCGCATCCTGCTGGTGGCAGCCCCTTCGAGCGGGATGGAGCGTCTGCCGCTGGCGCTGAGTCGCCGCACAGGCCTGGCCTGCCTGGCTGTGTTCTTCCTGCTGCTGCTCGGGATCCCGGCGCTGGCGGCTCTCTTCCCGCAGCCCTGGCTGATGGAGACCAGCATCTTCTACCGGGTCGGCTCGCTGGTCTTCGGCGGCGGCCATGTGGTGCTGCCCTTGCTGCAGGCCGAACTGGTGCCTTCCGGGTGGGTCGACAAGGATGTCTTCCTGGCCGGCTATGGCGCGGCGCAAGCCGTTCCGGGCCCGCTGTTCACGCTGGCGGCCTACCTCGGGGTGGTCATGCAGCACGGGCCCAATGGCGTGGCCGGCGGCCTGCTGTGCCTGGTGGCGATCTTCGCGCCCTCCTTCCTGCTGGTGGCGGGCCTGCTGCCATTCTGGGACGAAGTGCGCCGCAACCGGCACATGCAGGCCGTGCTGGCAGGGGTCAATGCGGCGGTGGTGGGCTTGCTGCTGGCGGCGCTCTACGATCCGGTCTGGACCAGCGCCATCCATGGCGGGCGGGACCTGCTGGTAGCGCTGGCGGCATTCGCCGCGCTGGTCTGGCTGAAGCTGCCCTCGTGGGCAGTGGTGCTGCTGGCCGTGCTGGCCACTAGCCTCACGGGGCTGGCAGGGCTGGCCTGAGCGTTGCGCCCGATCTCAGTATTGCACCTCGATCAGGTGGTCGCGCGCGTCGACGTTGACTGAAGCACTGCCATCAACACTGCCCGCCGGCGTGGCGCCACAGGTGTTGGAGACGACCGGCACAGCGTTGACCATGCGCACGACCACGCTGCAGCGGGTTACCACGATGGCAGAGACGTTCAGCTTGCTGACGGCGGCAGCATCGATGCGCTGCCATGCCAGGCCCGACAACAGCAGCAGGAACAGCACGGCGAACCAGTGCCCTCTCTGCGCCCTATCTGGGAACGTCGATGACTTGCGATGACGAAAATGGCCCTGCATGGGGGAGGCTCCTGATTCCTGTTCGTATAACCGGTGAAGCTCCTGCACTCCGAGCCATGCGACCAATCATAAATGATTTAATCGAATTAATCAAATTGATTAAATGTCATTAAAAATAACCAATTTATTGCACCTCGATCAAAACCGACAAAAACCGCTTTCAAGATGCAAATACATTGCTCCTGCTGAGCATAAACATCCAAATACGATGCGGATCCAGGTCTCTTTAGCGAATAAACCACAAACAAATAAATTGATTTTGGCAAATTTAATATCTAATTATTATAATTGATGGGCTAACTAAGCCCGCCGACACGAACCGACCGGGCTCACCATCAGACCAACACAGCGGCGGGGAGAATGATTTGAAGCACGGCTGGCCAAGTGGATTCCTTTCCCGTGACGGGCGCCTGCTGCTGGCCGCCTCCGAGGCCTGTCTGGCCATCGTCGGTACGATCGTATTGGCGCAGGCGTCGCTGCCCTCCTGGCTGGCCATGCTGACGATCACCCTCTGGGTGCTGCACGCCCTGATCCTGGTACGCCTGCTGCGCGACAGTGCGCGCGCAACGCGCAGCCTGATGCAGGCCAAGGAAGCCGCTGACCACGCCATGCTGACCCGGGGCGCCTTCCTCTCCACCATGAGTCACGAGATCCGCACGCCCATGAATGCCGTGCTGGGCATGGCCGGCCTGCTGCGTTCAACCCGCCTGGATACCCAGCAGGCCGAATTCGCCAAGGCCATCGAGGACTCGGCCAACGCCCTGCTGGGCATCGTCAATGACGTGCTGGATTTTTCCAAGATCGACGTGGGCAAGATGGATATCGCGGTGGTCGGGTTCGACCTGGCCGAGGTGGTGGAAGCCAGTACCGAGGCGCTCTCCTTCAAGGCCCGCGAAAAGCAGCTGCGCCTGCTGGCCCATGTGGATTCGCGCCTGCCCGCTCACCTGCTGGGCGATCCCGGGCGCATCCGCCAGATCCTCCTCAACCTGCTGGGCAATGCCCTCAAGTTCACTCACGCGGGCGAGGTGGTCCTGCGCGTGCAGGCCCTGCAAGTGAGCAAGGAACGCTGCCGTATCCGTTTCGAGGTGCGCGACAGCGGCATCGGCATGGACGAGGACACGCTGAAACGCCTGTTCTCCCCGTTCTCCCAGGCCGACAGCTCGGTGACGCGCCAATACGGCGG
>JAFAMT010000462.1 GCA_019233085.1 Herbaspirillum sp. | reverse complement strand
GCGCTGCTGGCTGCGCAGGGCGAAGGCATCCTGGTCGGCGCGGTTGATGGCGAAATCGCTGGCCACGTTCTCGGCCGTCTCCGGCATGGAGTCGATGCCGTAGCGGGCCTTCATCAGCGGATTGACGAAGCGCCAGCCGATGGTGGTGTCGAAGATCGTCGCGCTGCGCGAGAAGGCACTTTCGGCCTTGCCCATCACGAAGGGAGCGCGGCTCATGCTCTCCACGCCACCGGCGATCATCAGTTGCACCTCGCCTGACTTGATGGCACGCGCGGCCATGCCCACGGCGTCCAGGCTGGAGCCGCACAGGCGGTTTACGGTGGTGCCCGGCACCTCGATGGGCAGGCCGGCCAGCAGGCCCGCCATGCGGGCCACGTTGCGGTTGTCCTCGCCGGCCTGGTTGGCGCAGCCGTAGAGGATGTCGTCGAGCTGGCGCCAGTCCACGCCGGGGTTGCGCTGCATGAGGCTGCGGATGGGGGCCGCTGCCAGGTCGTCGGCACGTACGCCGGCCAGGGCGCCGCCGTAGCGGCCGAAGGGCGTGCGGATGGCGTCACAAATGAATGCGTCCATGAATGTCCTCGTCTTTGATGGTGGGGAGGTGTCGTGCCGGACCTCAGGCCGGCACGGCTGTCTCGGCCTTCTTGCGGTTGTCGATCACGCGCTTGGCCTTGCCCACCGAGGAGCGTTCGATCATGCCCGCGGGGACCACGGTGACCTTGGTGGAGATGCCCACATAGGTCTTGATGCTGTGCTGCAGCTCACGCTCCAGCGCCTCCACGTGCTCGGCCGAGGCATCCTCACGCAGTTCGGCGAAGACGCACATGCTATCCATGTGGCCGTGGCGCTCGATCTGCAGCTGGTATTGCGGCGCCAGTTGCGGCACCTTCAGGATCAGTTCCTCGATCTGGGTCGGGAACACGTTCACGCCACGGATGATGAGCATGTCGTCGGAGCGGCCGGTGATCTTGCCGATGCGACGCATCGAGCGCGAGGTCGGCGGCAACAGGCGCGTGAGGTCACGCGTGCGGTAACGGATCATCGGCAGCGCTTCCTTGGACAGCGACGTAAACACCAGCTCGCCCTCGGCGCCGTCGGGTAGCACCTCGCCGGTCTCGGGATCGATGATCTCGGGATAGAAGTGGTCTTCCCAGATCACCGGGCCATCCTTGCTCTCGATGCACTCACAGGCCACGCCCGGGCCCATCACTTCCGACAGGCCATAGATATCGACGGCATCGATGCCGGCGCGCTGCTGGATTTCGCGGCGCATGGCGTCGGTCCACGGCTCGGCACCGAAGATGCCCACCCTCAGCGAGCTGGCCGCCGGATCCAGGCCCTGGCGCTGGAATTCCTCGATCACGTTGAGCATGTAGGAGGGCGTGACCATGATGATGCTGGGCTTGAAATCCTGGATCAGTTGTACCTGCTTCTCGGTCTGGCCGCCCGACATGGGGATGACGGTGCAACCCAGCTTCTCGGCGCCATAGTGCGCACCCAGGCCGCCGGTGAACAGGCCATAGCCATAGGACACCTGCAGGATGTCACCGGCGCGCCCGCCGGCGGCGCGGATCGACCGTGCCACCACGGTGGCCCAGGTATCGATATCGTTCTTGGTGTAGCCCACCACGGTGGGCTTGCCGGTGGTGCCGCTGGAGGCATGCACGCGCGCGACCTGCTCACGCGGTACGGCGAACATGCCGAAGGGGTAGTGGTCGCGCAGGTCCTTCTTGGTGGTGAAGGGGAACTTGCCCAGGTCGGACAGGCTCTTGAGGTCATCCGGATGCACGCCGGCGGCATCGAAGGCATTGCGGTAGTGGGCCACGTTCTCGTAGGCGTGTTTCAGGCTCCACTTCAGGCGTTGCAGCTGCAGCGCCTGCAGCTCGTCGCGGCTGGCGGTCTCGATCGCTTCCAGCTCACCGGGTTGGGGAATGCGGGTGGTCATGTCGTTCTCCAGTCTCTGTTGAATTGTGTCTTGTTTTTGTGGGTGTCGCCATCACTGCGCCGCTTGCAGTCCGGCAATGACCTCACCCTTGATCCGGTAGGATTTCCCGCGGAACAGGGCGATCAGCTTGCCATCCTGATTGCTGACCGTGATGTCGTAGACGCCGGTGCGTCCGGCCAGCATGCGTTCCTGCGCGTGAGCGGTAAGGACATCGTTGCGAAAGGCCGGCGCCACGTATTCGATGCTGCAGCCCGACGCCACGGTATTGAGATTGCGGCTGTTGCAGGCAAAGGCGAAGGTGCTGTCGGCCAGGCAGAAGATGAAGCCGCCATGGCAGGTGGCATGGCCGTTGACCATGTCGCCGCGCACCAGCATGCTCATGCGCGCATGGCCGGGGCCGACTTCGAGGATCTTCAATCCCAGTGCCTGCGAGGCGTTGTCGCGCGGGTACATGGCCTGCACGGTGGCCTCGGCCAGGGCCTGTGCCTGCTGCGGCGTGGGTGTAGGCGCGGGGATGGAGCCGGGGGCGGCCGATTGCGCGGTATCACTCATGGAAATTCCTTCCGGAAGCTTGCAGACGTTGGATCAGCGGTGAGACCCGGTAACGGTCTTCGCCATAGGTTTGCGACAGGTTTCGCAATACTTCGCCCACGGTGCGTACGCCGATGGTATCGGCCCAGGCCAGCGGCCCGCGGGGATAATTGACGCCCTTCCTCATCGCCATGTCGGCGTCTGCAACGCTGCAGACGCCCTGGTTGACGGCCTCGGCGGCTTCATTGGCCAGCATGCAGACGGTACGCATGACGGCCAGTCCAGGCACGTCGGCCAGGCGCGTGACGGCAAAGCCGCAGGCCTGGAACACGGCGGTGACTGCAGAAAAAGCGGCCGGCTGGCATTGGTCGGCCGGTGCCAGGGCCACGCGGGTGGCCTGTTCATAGTCCAGGGCCAGGTCGACCACCACGGTGTCGGGGCAGTCGAAGTCATAGGCGCGCTGGGTCGCGCTGCGGCCATCGGTGATGAAGACACGGGCCGAACCGGCCTTCATCAACATGTGGCTGGCGTGCGGCGGATGCAATTCCATCTGGCCCTTGAAGCGCCCGCGCAGCACCCGGATGAGGGGATGGTTTCCATAGAATTGCACCGCCGGCGTGGGCAGCGGGCAAGGCGCCTCGGTTTGCGGTGCAGGCGCGGACTGCGTTCCGCTCTCGTCATAGGTGTAGAAACCGCGCCCGCTCTTGCGCCCCAGGTAACCGGCGTTGACCAGCTCCTGCTGGATCAGCGAAGGCGTGAAGCGGGGATCGTTGAAATAGGCGCGGAACACCGATTGCGTCACCGCGAAATTGACGTCGTGGCCGATCAGGTCCATCAGCTCGAACGGCCCCATGCGAAAACCGCCGCACTCGCGCAGCAGGGCATCGATGGTATGCACTTGCGCGGCCTGCTCGTGCAGCAGGCGCAGGCCTTCGGCGTAGTAGGGACGGGCCACCCGGTTGACGATGAAGCCCGGCGTGGACTTGGCAAACACCGGTGACTTGCCCCATTCCAGGGCGGTGTCGTAGACGCATTGCGCCACCAGCGCATCGCTGGCCAGGCCGTGGACGACTTCCACCAGCGCCATCATCGGCACCGGGTTGAAGAAGTGCATGCCCACTACGCGTTGCGGCCGGCGCAGCCGCGCAGCGATGCTGGTGATGGACAGCGAGGAGGTGTTGCTGGCGAGGATGCAGTCGTCCGACACGATCGCCTCCAGCTGGTCGAACAGTTCCTGCTTCACCGCCAGCTGCTCGACGATGGCTTCCACCACCAGGCCGGCACCGGTCAGATCCTCCAGCGTGTTGGCCGCATGCAGGCGCATGCCGGCGGCATGGGCGGCTTCGCCGGTCATCTTTTCGCGGATGACCAGCTTGTCGTACATGGCGCGGATCTGCGAGATGGCTTGTTCGGCCGCGCCCGGGCGCGTGTCGTACAGGGTGACGGTATGGCCGGCGGCAGCGGCGACCTGGGCGATGCCCGCCCCCATGGTGCCGCTGCCGATGACGGCCACCATGACCGACGTTTGCAGGGCGTGTGTGGCGCGATGCTGGTTCATGTCATTGTCCCGTGAATTGTGGAGCGCGCTTTTCCAGGAAGGCGGTCACGCCCTCGCGGTAGTCACGGCTATGGCCCAGGGCGCGCATGCTGTCGCGCTCCAGGTCCAGTTGCTGTTGCAGCGTGTTGGCCGGGCTCTGGTAGAGCGTGGCCTTGGTGGCGGCCAGACCCTTGGTGGGCGCCCTGGAGAAGTGCTGGGCCATGGCGCGGGCCTGTTCCATGAACTGGTCGTCATCGATGCATTTCCAGATCAGGCCCCATTGCTCGGCTTGCTCGGCGCTGATCTTCTCACCCAGCAGCGCCATGCCCATGGCGCGGGCGCTGCCCACCAGGCGCGGCAGGAAGTAGGTGCCACCGGTATCGGGGATCAGCCCCAGCTTGCAGAACACTTCGACGAAGCTGGCCGAGCGGGCCGCCAGCACGATGTCGCAGGCCAGCGGGAGATTGGCGCCGGCACCGGCGGCCACGCCATTGACGGCGCAGATCACCGGGAAGGGCAGGGCGCGCAGCGACTTCACCAGCGGGCCGTAGTATTTTTCGATGGACTCGCCCAGGTCTACGGCCGAGTCGCCCGGTTTGACGGCGCGGTCGCCCAGGTCCTGGCCGGCGCAAAATCCCCGGCCGGCGCCGGTCAGCAGCAGCACGCGCACCGAGGCATCGGCCTGCAGGCGGGCGATGGCGTCGCGCAGCTCCAGGTGCATGGCGACGGTGAAGCTGTTGAGCTTGTCCGGACGATTGAGGGTGATGACGGCGATGCCGTCGCGGTTCTCGAAGAGGATGGATTCGTAGTGCATGGCAGTCGAAGAAGTCATGGCGTCAGCCTGGGCAAGGTGGGGACCGGTTCGCGGGTTTGCACCACGCGAAAGCGCTTGGCCACGAAGGCCGCATCGGTCAATGTGCAATTGGCGGCCGGGTTGGCGCCGGTGCCGTGGAAGTCGCTGAAGGCAGCAGACTGGTTCACGAAGACGCCACCGGTGAGATTCATCGACAGCGCCACGCCGGCATCGGCAGCAGCGTCCTGCATCACCTGCCGGACGGCGGCATCGGTGCTGTAGCCCGACAGGGTCAGTGCACCGTGTTCGCTGGCGGTGCGCTGGGCCAGTGCGATCGCGGTGGCGGTATCGTCGACGGGGATGATGAAGCTGACCGGCCCGAAGTATTCCTGGGCGATGACCTCGTTGCGTCGCGTCTGCACCACCAGCGGCGTGCGGATGCGCGCATGCGGGAATTGCGGATGGACCAGGGCGGTGCTTTCCAGCAGCACCTGGCCAATGAGGCGGGCTGCGTCGATGCGCTGCAGGACGGCCTCGTTCTGGATCGCCCCCAGCAGTTCGACCGCCTTGGCCGCATCCACCGTCAAGCTGGCCAGGGCGCGCACGATGGCCTGCGTCACATCCTCGAAACCGACCCGCCCCTCGGGCGTGGCTATGCCCTCCTTGGGGATGTAGATGTTCTGCGGCGTGGTACACATCTGGCCCGAGTACAGCGCCAGCGATAGGGCGATGTTGTGCGCCATGCCGGCCAGGTTGTCGGTGCTGTCGATGATGATCTGGTTGATGCCGGACTTCTCGGTGTAGACCTCGGCCTGATGGGCATGGCGCTCCAGCCAGTGGCCATTGGCGCTGCTGCCGGTGAAGTCGATCAGGCCGATCTCCTGGCGCAGTGCCAGGGTGCGCGCCATCTCGGTATCGGCGGCATCATGCGCGGCCAGCGTGACGATGTCGGGATTGAAGCCGGCCTCGGCGATGACCTCGCGCGCCACCTCTACAGTGATGGCCAGCGGCAGGATGGCACCCGGATGCGGCTTGACGATGACCGCATTGCCGGTGGCCAGGTTGGCGAACAGGCCGGGGTAGCTGTTCCAGGTGGGGAAGGTGCAGCAGCCGATCACCAGGCCGATGCCGCGTGGCACGATGCGCCAGGACTTCTGCATCACCAGCGGCGCATGCTTGCCCTGCGGTTTTTCCCAGCGGGCGCTGGCGGGAATGGCGCGCAACTGCTGCCAGGCGCAGGCGATGGCTTCCAGCGCGCGGTCCTGCGCATGCGGGCCGCCGGCCTGGAAGGCCATCATGAAGGCCTGGCCAGTGGTGTGCTGGACCGCGTGGGCGATCTCGAAGCTGCGCGCGTTCAGGCGTGCGACGATCTCCAGCGCCACGCCGCTCCAGACCTGCGGGCCGGCGTTGCGCCAACTGGCTGCGGCCAGTTGCATCGTCGGCAGCAGGCGGTCGAGATCCGGGCGCGGATAGCGGATGCCCAGGGCAAAGCCATAGGGCGAGACCTCTGCCCCGGCCAGCTGGTCGCCACCGGCCTGCTCGGGCGTGAATACGAAGGGGCGTTCCAGGCGCTTCTCGTAGGCCAGGCGGCCGGCCTGGGCGGCGCCGTCGCCATAGATGCGCGGGCTGGGCGATTCGCTGTAGGGGCTCCAGTAACCACGCTGTTCCAGGGCCTGCAGGGCCTGTTCCAGCGTGTCGCGGTGCCGTTCGAAAAATGCGGTACTCATGCTTTCTCCCGTGATGCCGGTGGCTTAGTTGTCCTGGTCGAAGTCCAGCAACACCTTGTCGCTCACCGGGAAGGACTGGCAGCTCAGGACGAAGCCGCGGGCGATCTCGTAGTCTTCCAGGGCGTAGTTGGCATCCATGTCGACCTTGCCTTCGACCACCTTGCAGCGACAGGTGGCGCACACGCCACCCTTGCAGGAGTAGCGCAGGTCGATGCCGTGCTTGAGGCCCGCCTCCAGCACCGATTCCTTTTCCTTGTCCATGGTGAAGACGTTGTGATAGCCATCGACGATGACGGTCACTTCGCACTCCTTGTTGCCGGTCACCGGGCGCGCCGCATTGTTCTTGTGCTGCGGCAGGGTGGCGGCGAACAGCTCGGTCTTGATGCTGGTCTTGGGCATGCCATGCGCCTGCAGCGATGCCGATACCGCCTGCACCATTTCCTCGGGGCCGCACAGGAAGGCGGCATCGATATCTTCGAGATTGATCCAGGAGGCCAGGAAGGCATCGCACTTGGCGCGGTCGATGCGGCCATTGAACAGCTCCACGTCCTGCTGCTCCCGGCTCATCACGTAGACCACGTTGAGGCGTTCGAGGTAGGCGTCCTTGAGGTCGCTCAGTTCTTCCTTGAAGATCACCGACGAGGAGGCGCGGTTGGCATAGACCAGCGTGAAGTGGCTCTGCGGCTCGGTCAGCAGCGTGGTCTTGATGATCGACATCATCGGCGTGATGCCGCTGCCGGCGGCAAAGGCCAGGTAGTGCTTGCGGTTGGCCGCATCCAGGGGAACGTTGAAGTTGCCCATGGGCGGCATCACCTGGATGCTCTGGCCGGCCTTGAAGGTCTCGTTGGCCCAGTTGGAAAACAGGCCCCCCGGATTGCGCTTGATGGCCACCCGCAATTGCCGCTCCTGCACGGCCGAGCAGATTGAGTAGGAGCGACGCAGGTCTTCGCCATCGATCTGCGAGCGCAGCGTCAGGTGCTGGCCCTGCTGGTAGGCAAAGGTGTCCTGCAAGTCGCCGGGCACGGCGAAGGAGACCACGATGGTGTCGCGGGTTTCCTGCTTCACGTTCGAGATGGTCAGTGGATAGAATTTACTCATGATGTTGTGCCTTCTGTTCTGGTGGACCGGGCCGGCATGTCGGTAATGTCAGTGGTGGGGCCGGCTCAGTGGGCCTTGAAGTAATCGAACGGCTCGCGGCAGTCCTTGCACTGGTAGAGCGCCTTGCATGAGGTGGAACCGAACTGGCTCACGCACACCGTCTGCATCGAACCGCAATGCGGGCATTGCACCTGGGGCGCCGCCTGCTGGCGCGGGCTGATGCCGCGGATGTCGATGACCTGCTGGGCCGGTGGCGCAATGCCGTACTGCTTGAGGTTGCGGCGGCCTTTCTCGCTCATCCAGTCGGTGTTCCAGGCCGGCGCCAGCTGCGTTCGGATGCTCACCTGGGACAGGCCCTTGTCCTGCAGGGCGGTGGTGATCTCGCTGGCGATCAGGCGCATGGCCGGGCAACCGGAATAGGTGGGGGTGATCACCACGGTGCAGCACAGCGTGCCTTTTGCATCGGCATCGGCGGCGGTGATTTCCACGTCGCGCACGATGCCCAGGTCCACCACCGAGATCACCGGGATCTCGGGATCGGCGACCGCTTCCAGCCATTCCCAGACGCTCGCCCTGAGGGCGGCGAGCACGTCCGGGCCGGTCTGCGCCGCGAGGAGGGGATCGCTCACCAGTTCGCTCCCGGATAGCTGCGCTGCAGGAACTGCATCTCCGCCAGCATATAGCCGAGATGTTCGGTATGGTGGCCAGCCTTGCCGCCACTCTGCATCCACAGGCCAGCGGCCGGGATCTGCAGGGTGGCCTGGCGCAGCACCTCGGTGACATGCTGCTGCCACTTCTGCTGCACCTCCTGCAGCGAACGCGCCACACCCTGCTGGGCCATGGCCTCGTCCAGCGCATCGGCGGCAAACAGTTCGCCGGTGTACATCCACAGGGCATCGATGGCGTCCTGCATGCGGCGGTGGCTTTTCTCGCTGCCGTCACCCAGGCGGATGATGAGGTCGGTGCTACGGCGCACGTGGTAGGTGACTTCCTTGAAGCTCTTCTGGGCGATCTCGGCGATGCGGGCGTCGCTGGAGTCGCACAGGCCTTCGAGCACAAAGTAGTGCCACACATCGAAGAGGAACTGGCGTGCCAGCGTGTCGGCATAGCCGCCATTGGGCAGTTCCACCAGCAGCAGGTTATGGAACTGGTGGGCATCGCGCAGGAAGGCCAGCTGGTCTTCGGTGCGGCCCTGGCCTTCCAGTTCACCGGCATAGGTGAGCCACATGCGGGCCTGGCCGATCAGGTCCAGCGAGACATTGATCAAGGCCATGTCCTCTTCCAGCGCGGGGCCCTTGCCACACCATTCGGAGAGGCGCTGGGAGAGCACCAGGGCATTGTCGCCCAGGCGTCGCACGTAATCGGTTTTCTGTGTCATGTCGTTCTCCGGCCTCAGAGGTTCTTCAGTTCCGCCGGCATGGGGAAGAAGGTCGGGTGGCGATACACCTTGCTGTTGGACGGCTCGAACAGCGGCGCCTTGTCGCCCGGGCTGGAGGAGACGATGTCGGCTGCGCGCACCACCCAGATGCCCACGCCTTCGTTGCGGCGGGTATAGACATCGCGCGCATTGTTGATGGCCATCTCGCCATCGGGGGCGTGCAGGCTGCCGACGTGTTTATGGGCCAGGCCGTGCTGGCTGCGGATGAAGACTTCCCAGAGGGGCCATTCCTTGCTCATGATGTTTTCCTTGTTGGCGGGCCGGCCTTGGCGCGGCCACTGGC
>JAFAMT010000324.1 GCA_019233085.1 Herbaspirillum sp. | reverse complement strand
CTTATACCCCTATCCCCATTCGGTATTTCCGTCTCCGGGCGTCGTGCGGATAGACTTCAGTCACAGCAGTTTTCCTGACGGAGATTGTTGTGTTGACCGCTACCACGGTCGAAGTGTCTGGCAGTGATGCACCGTACCCGGCGCAGTAATGGCAGACGCTATCTGAATCAAAACTTTGGAGACAAGCAATGGAAATCCGTTCGGCAGCTGAGCCTGCCGCAGCGTCGGCGCCTACCGTAGAAGGCGGCCGCGACTGCGCCCAGGCTGCGACCCACGTGAGCGCTCACAGGCCGCTTTCCCAAGGGGAATCCGGCACCCCCGCAACAGACGGCGTGCACACCGTCGTTGCCACCCCGACAGGGGATGTCCCGCTGGCCCCGGTCAGCCTGGACGACAAATACACCGCCACCTCTGGCGCGATCTACCTCTCCGGCATCCAGGCCCTGGTGCGCCTGCCGATGCTGCAGCAGCTGCGAGACCGCAAGGCCGGGCTGCATACGGCCGGCTTCATCTCGGGCTATCGCGGCTCGCCGCTGGGCGGGCTGGACGAAGCCCTGTGGCACGCCCAGCCGCACCTGGCCGCGCATGGTGTGAAGTTCCAGCCAGGCGTGAACGAGGACATGGCCGCCACCGCCGTCTGGGGCAGCCAGCAGGTCAAGCTGATCGGACCGTCCGAATACGATGGCGTCTACGCCATGTGGTATGGCAAGGGCCCCGGCGTGGACCGCTGCGGCGACGTGCTAAAGCACATGAACCACGCCGGCACCTCGGCCCACGGCGGCGTGTTGCTGGTGGCCGGTGACGACCACGGCGCCTATTCCTCGACGCTGCCGCATCAGTCCGACCACATCTTCTCGGCATCGATGATCCCGATGCTCTATCCCTGCAACGTCCAGGAATACCTGGACCTGGGCCTGCACGGCTGGGCCATGTCGCGCTATTCCGGTTGCGTGGTGGGTTTCAAGGCGCTGGCCGACACGGTCGAGTCGAGCGCTTCGGTGGATGCCGATCCCTTCCGCGTCGAGATCAGGCTGCCGACCGACTTCGTCATGCCCGAAGGCGGTCTCAATGCGCGACTGTCCACCGACACCCTGGGGGTGCAGGCGCGCAAGCAGGAAGCGCTGATGCAGGACTACAAGATCTACGCCGCGCTGGCCTATGCCCGCGCCAACAAGCTCAACCGCGTCATGATCGACAGCCCCAAGGCGCGCCTGGGCATCATTGCCTCGGGCAAGTCCTACCTGGATGTGCTGGAGGCGCTGTCCGAACTGGGCATCGACGAAGCCTTTGCCGCCGAGCTGGGCCTGCGTCTCTTCAAGGTTGCCATGCCCTGGCCGCTGGAACCCGATGGCGTGCGCGAATTCGCCCAGGGGCTCGACGAGATCCTGGTGGTGGAAGAAAAACGCCAGATGGTCGAATACCAGTTGAAGGAACAGCTCTACAACTGGCGCGACGACGTGCGTCCGCGCGTGATCGGCAAGTTCGACGAGAAGGGCGAGTGGGTGGCGCCGCGCGGCGAGTGGCTGCTGACTTCCAAGGCCGATTTCTCGGTGGCGCAGATCGCCCGCGTGATCGCTGCGCGTATCGCGCGCTTCCACACCAGCGACCTGATCAAGGCGCGCCTGGCCTTCCTCGATGCCAAGGACGCCGTGCTCACCAAGGCGGTCAACACGCCGCCGCGCCCGGCCTACTACTGCTCGGGCTGCCCGCACAATACCTCCACCCGGGTGCCCGAGGGCAGCTTCGCGCTGGCCGGCATCGGCTGCCACGTCATGGCCACGGCCATCTATCCCGAATTCAACAAGCTGACCACCCACATGGGCGGCGAGGGTGCGCCCTGGATCGGCCAGGCGCCGTTTTCGCAGGTGCCGCACGTATTTGCAAACCTGGGTGACGGCACCTATTTCCACTCCGGCTATCTGGCCATCCGCGCAGCGGTAGCGGCACGGGTCAACATGACCTACAAGATCCTCTACAACGATGCCGTGGCCATGACCGGTGGCCAGCCCGTCGATGGCACGGTGTCGGTGCCGATGATTGCCCAGCAGATGGCAGCCGAAGGCGTACAGCGCATCGCCCTGGTCTCCGAGGACATCAGCCGCTACAGCGACCGTTCCGCGCTGCCGGCGGCCGTGACGCTACACGACCGCAAGGAGATGGATGCGGTCCAGCGCGAGCTGCGCGAATTGCCCGGCGTGACCGTCATCATCTATGACCAGACCTGCGCGGCCGAGAAGCGCCGTCGCCGCAAAAAGGGCGAGTTCCCCGACCCCAACGAGCGCCTCTTCATCAACTCCGCCGTCTGCGAGGGCTGCGGCGATTGCGGCGTGCAATCCAATTGCACCTCTCTCTTGCCGCTGGAGACCGAGTTCGGTCGCAAGCGCGTCATCGATCAGTCTTCGTGCAACAAGGACTATTCCTGCGTCAAGGGTTTCTGCCCCAGCTTCGTGACGGTGACCGGCGGCAAGCTCAAGAAGTCGCGCACCGGCCTGGCCAAAAAGGATGCCGTCGATGATTTCGGCGAGTTGCCGCAACCGGTGCTGCCGTCCTGCGAGACGCCCTTCAACATCCTCATCAACGGCATCGGCGGCACCGGCGTCATCACCATCGGCGCCCTGATGGGCATGGCCGCACACCTGGAAGGCAAGGGCGCCTCGGTGCTGGATATGACCGGCATGTCGCAGAAGAATGGTTCGGTCACCTCGCACGTGCGCATCGCCGCCCGGCGTGGCGCCATCCGTGCCCAGCGTATTGCCACCGGCGAAGCCGACCTGGTGCTGGGCTGCGACATGCTCACCGCCGGTGCCTTCGACGCCATCTCCAAGATGCGCCCGGGCCGCACTCGCGCCGTGGTGAACCTGCACCAGCAGCCACCCGGCCAGTTCGCCAAGAACCCGGACTGGCAATTCCCCTTCGAGGAGGTCAAGGCCCTGATCGTCGAATCGGTCGGCCAGCAGGCCGACTTCATCGACGCCACCCGCCTGGCCACGGCGCTCATGGGCGACTCCATCGCGACCAACCTGTTCATGCTGGGCTATGCCTGGCAGCGCGGTGAATTGCCATTGACCGAGGCAGCGCTGCTGCGAGCCATCGAGCTCAATGGCGTGGCCGTGGAGGCCAACAAGACCGCCTTCCGCTGGGGCCGCCGTGCCGCCGTCGACCTGCTGAAGGTGGAGCGCATCGCCGTGCCGGCGCAGCCGGTGGTATTGCACCTGCCGCAGTTGCTGGACCAGCTGGTCAAGCGCCGCGTGGCCTTCCTGACCGACTACCAGGATGCCCGCTACGCCGGCCAGTTTGCCGAGGTGGTGGAAGCCGTGCGTGCTGCGGAAGCGCCACTGGGCAGCGAAAAGCTGGCCATGGCGGTGGCGCGCAACCTGTCCAAGCTGATGGCCTACAAGGATGAATACGAGGTCGCCCGCCTCTATACCAATGGCCAGTTCCAGAAGGAGCTGGCGCAGCAGTTCGAGGGCGATTTCAG
>JAFAMT010000220.1 GCA_019233085.1 Herbaspirillum sp. | reverse complement strand
CCAGGTCGCCCAGGATCATGCCGCAGGTCGGCCCCATGACCATGTGCGACATCTCGACCACGCGGATGCCCTTGAGCGGCAGGTCGTCGTCGCTGCCTGCCGGTGTGGAATGTGCGCTGCTCATGCTGCTACCCCTTGTCCTTGATGACGCTTGCCATCGTTGTCGTGATGATGTGGTGATGCGTAGCCATGCGGCAGGCCGGCACGCGCCAGCGCGCCAAACAGGGTCACGCCTGGCAGGGCCTGCTCCAGCAGCTGGCGCGCGGCCAGCAGGCGCACCACGTCGATACCGCTGTGGTAGCCGAGGCTATCGAGCATGAAGACCAGGTCTTCGGTGGCCACGTTGCCCGAGGCGCCCGGCGCATGCGGACAACCGCCAATGCCGCCCAGGGTGGCGTCGAATTCGCGGATGCCCTGCTCCAGCGCCACCAGGGTATTGGCCAGCCCCAGGCCCCGGGTGTCATGGAAGTGGGCGATGGCCAGGCGCTCGCCGGCCACCGCACGCACGGCTTGCAGTACCTCGCCGACCTGTCCGGGCGTGGCATGGCCGGTGGTATCGCCTAGCGCCAGCAGGTCGCAGCCGGCGTCGATGACGCCACGCGACACCCGCACGATATCGGCCAGCGGCACGCGTCCCTGCAAGGTACAACCGAACACCGTCGACAGCCCCGCGATCAGGCGTGGCCGGCCCGCGCCTGGCGGCGATTGATCGATCAGCTGGCGGATGCGGTGGAATTCATCCACCATCTCCTGCGGCGACTTGCGCACATTGGCCTGGCTGTGCGCCGCGCTCACCGAGACCGGGGCGACGATGCGATGCACACCGGCCTCCAGCGCCCGCTCTGCGCCCTTGAGGTTGGGCACCAGGGCGGTGACCACCAGATCGGGATAGCTCAGCGCGTGGGCGATCACACGGCTGGCATCGGCCATCTGCGGCAGCAGCCGGGCCGGCACGAAGGAGGCCGCCTCCAGGTGGCGCACGCCGGCCGCATAGGCGGCATCGATCCAGCGGCGCTTGTCGTCGGTGGCCATCACTTGCGCGATGCTTTGCAAGCCATCGCGCAGGCCGACTTCCTGGACGATGACCTTGGGATGGGAGGGTCGCATGCTCGGAGTTCCTTGACTGAGAGGCTTAACGGGAGAGTTCTTCCAGGCGTATGCCATTGGTACGGGGGCCGAAGAAGCCGATCGAGCTCATCACCGCCAGCATGGCGCAGGTGATGCCGGCAAACACGCCCGTGACACCGAAGTCGCGCAGGAAGAACGCGATCAGGAAGCCCGACAGCATCGCCCCGGCCCGGCTGGACGAGTAGACGATGCCCACCGCCAGGCAACGGATACGGGTGGGGAAGAGTTCGGTCTGGTAGGCGTGGTAGTTCACCGAGATCATCGAACCGCACAGGCTGATGAGGATGCCCAGCACCGTCAGCGGCAGCGGGTCCCTCATCTGCGAGAAGGCGATGCCGAACACTACCACCGCGCCGGCCGCGCCGACGATGAGCCACTTGCGCTGGATCTTGTCGGCCACCGTCATCACCAGCATCGGGCCGATGGGGCTGGCAAAGGCGATGATGAAGGAGTACAGCAGGCTCTTGGTCACCGTGATGCCCTGGGCGATCAACAGCGTCGGCACCCAGTTGGCGAAGCCGTAGAAGGCAATGGCCTGGAAGAAGTTGAACACCACCAGCATCAGGAAGCGCGAGCGATACGGCTGCTGCCACAGTTCGCGGTAGGAGGCACGCGCTTCGCGGATCTCCTCCTCGACTGGCTGGGGTACCGGCAGCGGCTTGCCGGAATCGGCCTGGGCGCGCGCCTCGATGCGCTGCATGGCGGCCTCGGCCTCGCCGAAGCGGCCCTTCTGGGCCAGCCAGCGCGGGCTCTCCGGCACCGAGCGACGGACGAACCAGACCAGCACCGCGCCCACCGAGCCGATGGCCACCACCCAGCGCCAGCCATCGATGCCATAGGGCGACAAGGGGACCAGCCACCACGACAGGATGGCTGCACTGGGCGCGGCCATGAACATGGCCGCCTGGTTCAGCGCCATGGCGCGACCGCGCATGTGCTGGGGGACGATCTCGGTGATGTAGCTGTCGATGGTGACGATCTCGATGCCCACGCCGATGCCGGTGAGGAAGCGCCACAGCAGCAGCCCCTCCGAACTGGTCTGGCAGGCCATGATGGCCGAACCCACCGAATACCACAGCAGCGAGACGGTGAAGATGGCGCGGCGGCCATACCTGTCCGGCAGGAAGCCCAGGAAGAAGGTGCCCACGAACAAACCCGCGAAGGTCGCCGCGATGAAGGCGCCGATGCCCTGCGAACCGAAGAAGTGGGCAGTGGTGGTGCTCAACAATCCGCTCTTGACCATGCCCGGGGCGATGTAGCCGGTGAAGACCAGGTCATAGATCTCGAAGAAGCCGCCCAGCGAAATCAGCAGCACCAGGATCCAGGCGCTGCGGGTGACCGGCAGGCGGTCCATGCGGGCGGTGATGTCGGCGGCCGAACCGGCGCCCTGTATCGTGGATGCGGCAGTGGGAAACGGCAAGGCCGTCGAAGGTGTACTCATCATGGTCTCCTTGCGCACCGGTCATGGCCGGCAGGCTGTCTTGTTCTTGATGGGGTGTTGTCCGCGGGCGATCGCCGAGGACATGTGGCCGATTCTAGACTTCTCCAATTGGATGTATAGCGTTATATTGGAAGCTCAGACATTCCAAAACGGAAAGGCAGACAAGGCCATGAGAGACCTGGACCTGACCACGCTGCGCCTGCTGGTGGCCGTGCTGGATCAACAGAACATGGCCCGCGTGGCCGAGCAATCGCACATCGCCGCCTCGGCCATCAGCAAGCGCATCGCGCAACTGGAATCGAACCTGGGCGTGCGCCTGCTGGTGCGCACCCGCCGTGGCGTGCAGGCCACGCCGGCCGGCCTGGCGCTGGCAGAGCACGCCCGCACCATCCTGTTCGCGGCCGAGCGCATCGAGACCGATGTCACCGCCTTCGCCGGCGGCATCAAGGGCAATGTACGCATCCTGGCCACCCCTTCGGCAATGGCCGAGTCCCTGCTGGAAGATATCTCGTCCTTCATGCGCGAGCCGCAGAACAGCCAGATCAAGGTCGATATCGAGGAATGCCTGACCAATGAACTGCTGCGCAACATGCGCGAAGGCAGCACCGCCATCGGCGTGTGCTGGAACCACTCCGACCTGGGCGAGCTGCAGCAGCTGCCCTACCGCAAGGACCGGCTGGCGCTGGCGGTGCACCGCGACCATCCACTGGCGGCCTACGAATCGATCCGCTACGAAGACACGCTGGACTATGAACACGTGGGCATGCGCCCCGACAGCGCCGTGGTGATCATGATGCAGCGCGCCGCCGCCCGCATCGGCCGGCCGGTACGCTACCGGGTGCTGGTGTCGAACTTCGATGCGGCCTTCCGCGTGGTCGCGGCCAACCTGGCCGTGGGTGTCATCCCCGTCGAGGTCAGCAGCCTCTATGCCTCGGCCGCGCAGGTGAAGATGATCCCGCTGGAAGACGACTGGGCGCAGCGTGAATTCTCGATCTGCTTCCGCAACCTGGAGGCGCTGGCGGTACCGGCGCGGCGCCTGGTGGAACACCTGGCGCGGCATGGCGTGCAGGCCGGCTAGCTCGCACCCGGGGCATCTAGAACCAGGACGGTCAGCCCTCAGCGCTGGCCGGCGAAGAACTCCCCCACCAGCGCACGAAACGCCGGCAGGGCCGGATTGTCGTTATCCACGCGCCAGCACAGGTACAGCTCGGCATGGGCGGCCGCTTCCTGCAGGGGGCGGAACTGCACGCGGCCCATGTGCAGCTCACGCGCCGACTCCGGCACGATGGCCGCGCCCAGCCCTGCCCGCACCAGGCCCAGCAGCGTATGGGTCTGGCCGACATGCTGCACGTAACGCGGCGTGACACCGTGGCTGGCAAACATGCCGGCGATGCAGTCGTAGAAGTAGCGCCCCTCGGACTGGGTGTACATGACGAAGGGCAACTGATCAAGGTCACGCAGGGCGATCTGCTTGCGCCGGGCCAGCGCATGTCCCATGGGCAGCGCCACCAGCAGCTTTTCACGATGCACCAGCTCATGGCAGAGCGCATGCCGGCTCACCACCTGGCGCATGAAGCCGACGTCGATCATGCCCGTCACCAGCGCCTCCATCTGCGCCACCGACACCATCTCGCGCAATACCAGCTCCACCTCCGGCAGGCGCACCCCTGCCTGCACCAGCAATGCGGGGATCATGCTGTAGGCACTCACCGCCGTGAAGCCCAGCGTGATGCGCCCGGCCTCGCCGCTGGCCACCCGCTGTGCCGATAACGCGGCCTGCTGGGAGAAGGCCAGGATCTGCCGCGCATCCCGCAGGAAGCTACTGCCGACCGCCGTCAGGTGCACCTGGCGACTGCTGCGCTCCAGCAGCTCCACGCCCAGCGCATGCTCCAGCATCTGGATCTGGCGGCTCAGCGGCGGCTGCGTCATGAACAGGCGCTGTGCCGCCCGCCCGAAATGCAATTCCTCGGCCACGGCCACGAAACAGCGAAGTTGGTGTAGTTCCATGAATGAGGTCCACGATGCGTTTCGATTTGAATGGCTGATTCATTCAGCAATTCAATTCTTGTATTGATCCATCCGATATCTATGTTAGACGAACATTGATCGCCTTCCTATACTGGGCCCACCAGATCAACCCGGCAGGCCCGCTCCCCGGTCTGCTTCACGGAGAACACAGTGAGCCAGCCCATCGACATCCTCTTGACCCAAGCCATCCCCGCCTCCATCGATGCTCGGCTGAGCGCCGACTACACCGTACACCGTCTCTACCAAGCCGAACAGGCTGGACAGGCCGAGGCCCTGCTGGCACAGGTCGGCCAGCGCGTGCGGGGCGTGGTCACCGGCGGCGTCAAGGGCTTGTCCAATGCCTTGATGGACCGGCTGGGCGCGCTGGAGATCATCGCCATCAGCGGCATCGGCACCGATGCGGTGGACCTGCAGCAGGCCAGCCGCCGCAAGATCCACGTGACCACCACTCCGGGCGTGCTCACCGAGGACGTGGCCGACATGGCGCTGGGCCTGATCATCATGACGCTGCGCGACCTCGGCGTGGGCGAGCGCATCGTGCGTGCCGGCCAATGGGGCAAGACCGCCCAGCCGCTGTCGCACAAGGTCAGCGGCAAGCGCCTGGGCATCGTCGGCCTGGGCCGGGTCGGCCATGCCATCGCCAGGCGCGCCGCTGCCTTCTCGATGTCCATTGCCTATAGCGATCCGCAGCGCCAGGATGACAGCGGCTACCACTTCGTGGCCGATATCGCCGAACTGGCCGCCAGTGTCGACATCCTGGTACTGGCAGCCTCGGCCGATCATGGCCAGGTGATCGTCACCGGCGAGGTATTGGCCGCGCTGGGGCCGCAGGGCTACTTCATCAATGTGGCGCGCGGCAAGCTGGTCGACGAAGCCGCCCTGGTCGACGCGCTGGTGCACAAGAAAATCGCCGGCGCCGGCCTGGACGTGTTTGCCGACGAACCCAACGTGCCCCCTGCCCTGCTGGATCTGGACAACGTGGTGCTGCAACCGCACCGTGCCAGCGCCACCGAGGAAACGCGGCTGGCCATGGGCGAGATCGTGCTGGAGAACCTCGCCGCCTGCTTCGCCGGCCAGCGCCCGCCGACCAGCGTGACCGCCTGAGACCGCCTGAGACCGGCCGACCCAGGCCGGCAGTACCCTACCTAAAAAACCATCCGCAACAGGAGGAGACACCATGCATCAATCCGCCACCCCATCCCCGGCCATCGGCGAAGGCCGTGACGCCGGCGCCCTGGCCAAGGGCGCCACCGTCGGGCATTTCCGCTACCGGATCCTGGCCCTGATCTTCATCGTCACCGTGGTCAACTATGCCGACCGCGCCACCATGTCCATTGCCGGCACCGGCGTGGTCAAGGAACTGGGACTGGACCCGGTGATGCTGGGCATGATCTTCTCCGCCTTCGCCTGGGCCTATGCCATCGGCCAGATCCCCGGCGGCTGGCTGCTCGACCGCTTCGGCGCGCGCCGAGTCTACGGTACCAGCCTGTTGCTGTGGTCGGTCTTCACCATGCTGCAGGGCACCGTGGGCTGGCTGGGCCTGTCGGGCGTGGCCGCGGCTGGCGCCCTGTTCTACATGCGCTTCATGCTGGGGCTGGTGGAGTCACCCGCCTTTCCGGCCAACTCGCGCATCGTGGCCTGCTGGTTCCCCACCCGCGAG
>JAFAMT010000097.1 GCA_019233085.1 Herbaspirillum sp. | reverse complement strand
AGCTGCAAACCCTCGCGTGCCACCGGGCCGAGCAAATGTTCGTCCGGCGCATGCTGCGAGCAGGAGGGATAGGAATGCGGCACCCACAGGGTCGGCAGATCCAGCGCTTCCGAGAAGCAATGATTGGGAATGGTGCCGCCCAGGTTGGGCAGGATGGTCACGGGCTTGCCGGCGGTCTCCTGCATCGAGGCCGTAGCCAGCCTGACCCAGGCGTCGTCCGGGTCCAGCCGGGTAGCCGGGGCCTGGGCCTGGATCTCGATCTGGACGTCGGCAAAGCCATGCTCATCCAGATGCCGGCGCAGGCTGGACTGCACCGCATCCCACACGGTACCCACCACGAAGCGCAGCTGGAACACCGCCTGGGCGCGTGCCGGGATGGCCCCGACCGGGCGTTGCGCGTTGCCGGCCTCGAAGGCGATCAACTCCAGCGTATTCCAGGCGAACAGGCGCTCACCGGCACTCAGGCCCGGCTCGCCCCAGTTGGCGTCGAGCACCGGATCGCCCGGGTCGCTCCCCACGGCGAAGTCGCGCACCAGCGCGCGCACGCGTTCGCTGACCTGGCGCGGGCGCAAGCCCGGTACGCGGATCACGCCGCGCGCATCCACCAGCGAGGCCGCCGCATTGGCCAGTACGGTGGCGGGATTGCGCAATACGCCGCCCCAGTTGCCGGCGTGATGGGCGCCATTGCCAGTGTCCAGCACCAGCTTGAATTGCAGCGCCCCACGCGAGCCGAGGAACAGCGTCGGGCTGGACGCCGCCAGGCGCGGGCCGTCCGAGGCCAGGAACAGGTCGGCCTCCAGGTAGTCGGCATGTTCGCGGCAGGCTTCGTAGAGGCCGGGGGAGCCGACTTCCTCGCCCATCTCGAAAATGATCTTCACATTGCAGCCCAGCTTGCCATCGGCGGCTTCGATGGCCGCGGCCAGGGCCCCCAGGTTGATGCTGTGCTGGCCTTTGTTGTCGGCTGCGCCACGTCCGTACCAGCGCTCGCCGTCCTGCTCCAGCACCCAGGGCGAACGCTGTTGCTGCCAGCGCCCTTCCTGGCCGTTGACCACGTCGCCATGGCCATACATGAGCACGGTGACGGCCTGCTCGGATTCGATGCGGCGGGCCAGCAGCAGCGGCGGCGCGCCGGCGATGGGGTTCTCCACCTGGCGCGTCTCGAAGCCCAGTGCCGCCAGGGCCGGCGCAATCTCCTGCTGCAGGTAGCGCGCCAGCTCGGGGGCGCGGTCGGCATTCTGGCTTTCGGTGGGCATGGCGATACGGCGCTGCAGGTCGTGCAGGAAGCGGCCAGAATCGAAGTAGTCGGCGGCCAGGCCGATGGCGGTGCTGCGGGTCATGAGAGGGCTCCTTGGATCTCGGTTGGAATTCATTCTAGGAGCCGTCCATGTTTCCAACAATGTCAATTTTTAAAACGATTTATTCTATTTTTTGCAAACCATACTATGCGGTGCACCAGCCGCGTTCAGCCCAATATTCGTGCGTATTTGCGCAATAATCTGCCTGTTTTCGTGCGGCCGTGTTGCCTCGCACCATCATGGCCTTGACCTCGATTGCAAACAAGGATGATGATGATTGCCTAAAGCAGAAATCATAGGTCCTCTCTTCCACCTCTTCTTCGAGCCGCCCATGCAAAGTACCTCGCTGCGTTATTTCTACCAGGTCGGCCGTACCGGCTCGTTGACGGCGGCAGCCGAGCGGCTGCATGTGGCGGTCTCGGCGGTGAGCCGGCAGATCGCCAAGATGGAAGAGGAAACCGGGGTACCGTTGTTCGAGCGGCGTGCACGCGGCATGGTGCTCACGCCGGCCGGCGAAGTACTCATGGCCTTCGCCCGGCGCAACCTGCTGGAGGTCGAGCAGGTGCTGGCCGAGGTCAAGGGCTTGCATGCGGTCGGCCAGAGCGTGATCACGCTGGCCTGCTCGGAAGGCTTTGCCTGGGACTTGCTACCGAACGTGATGGCGCAGTTCCGCGAACAATACCCGGGCATGCAGTTCAAGCTCAATGTGGTGGGCGCGGCCAAGGCCTCGCAGATGGTCATCGACGGCGAGGCCGATATCTCGGTCACCTACAGCCTGGCCCCGGTGGAAGGGCTGGCCATCGCCTACCGCGAATCGGGGCCGATCTTCGCCCTCATGAAGCAGGATCACCCGCTGGCCACGCGCAAGCTGCTGGCACTGAACGACCTCTTGCCCTACCCGCTGGCGCTGCCCGAGGAAGGCTCCACGGTGCGCCAGCTCTTCGACATCGCCTGCGGCATGCGCGGGCTGTTGTTCGCACCGGTGTTTACCAGCCATTCGCTGGGCGCGGTGTACCGCTTTACCGCCCGCTCGCCCGATACGGTGGCGCTGGGCGGCTTCCTGACGGTACAGGAACGCGCCGAGGAAGACGGCATGGCCCTGGTCGCCATGGCCGAGAGCGAACTGCACCAGCGCACCCTGCAGGTACAGACCATGGCCGGGCGCAAGCTGCCGCCGGCGGTGGCGGCCTTCGTCGATTTCCTCATCACGGCGATCCGCCAGGTGCGTACCCGGCACGAGTTGGGCGGTGGGCTATAGAGCAGGCCATGAGGCGATTGCGCCACGCCTGGCGTGCTCAACAGCGGCGAAAGTGGCGGGAAAATGGCGCGGAAATGGCGCAAACCGGCGCTGCATGAGAAAATGCCGGTCCTCCGTCCGCACGTCCCCGATGACCGATCCATTGATTGGTGGAAACATTGCACGTCCGGCAGCAACAGCATCGCGATGTCCTGACGTCGCACCCTACCGATTGAAGGAATTGCTCCATGAACGACATTGCGGCAGCAGTGCAACTGTCCGACCTCGCTGGCCTTGATACGCAGGACCAGCCAGACCTGTCCGGCCAGAGCGGCCATCAGGAAGTGACCGCGCGCGGCTCGCGTCGCTTCGAGCTCTTGGAAAAGAACATCCGTCGCCTGACCGGCCGCGCCATCGCCGATTTTGACATGATCAAGGATGGCGACGTCATCATGGCCTGCATGTCCGGCGGCGCCGACAGCTACACCATGCTCGACACCCTGCGCTACCTGCAGACGGTGGCCCCGGTGAAGTTCCAGATCATCGCCGTCAACCTGGACCAGAAGCAGCCGGGCTTCCCCGAGCACGTGCTGCCGCAGTACTTCGAACGCATCGGCATCCCCTACCGCATCGTCGAGGAAGACACCTACAGCATCGTCAAGGACAAGATCGCCCCCGGCAAGACCACCTGCTCGCTATGCTCGCGCCTGCGTCGCGGCATCCTGTACCGGGTGGCCAAGGAAATGGGCGTGACCAAGATCGCCCTGGGCCACCACCGCGACGATATCCTGCACACCTTCATGCTCAACATGTTCTACGGTGGCAAGATCAAGACCATGCCGCCCAAGCTGATCGCCGACGATGGCGAGAACGTGGTGATCCGCCCGCTGGCCTATGTGCGTGAGGCCGATATCAAGAAGTATGCGGCGGCCATGGAATTCCCCATCATTCCCTGCAACCTGTGCGGCTCGCAACCCAACCTGCAGCGCCAGGCCATGCGCGAGATGTTGAACGAGTGGGAAAAGCATCACCCGCTGTGGATCAAGAGCATGTTCACGGCCATGGCCAACATCACGCCTTCTCACATGCTGGACCGCTCGCTTTTCGACTTCGCCCAGTTCAAGCCTGGCCAGGGCAAGGAAGCCAGCGGCGATACCCTGTTCGACCGCGACGACAAGCTCGACCAGTCGCAATCGGTCATCAACCTGCTCTGACCCGGTGCGGGACAGAGAAGCACAGTCTTAGACCGGCGAGACACCCCGTTTCACCCCGTCCCTCCGAAAGCCGCTCTCAGGGCGGCTTTCGCCTTCCTGGCAAGCCTCTGCGTCTCGTCTCGAAAGTAAATATTTGTTGTCATACGGCTATAGTCCCGGATTGGACGACAAATACCCTCCTCTTCGTCGCTTGAAGGCAAAAACACGCGTGTTCTAATCTGTTCATCGCAGTCCGATGCCGCGAGGCATCACTGCCCGGGGACAAACAACTATCACCATGCAGTCGTGGCTTCGCAGGGAAACGTGATCCCGACACGGAAAATACAGGGAGGCTGACGGCGTCACCGACGCCCGCCATCCGCGTGAAACATCGACTTCACGCCTCTGCACCCGAACGACTCTCAGCAATACGTGTAAGAGGCTGCCTGATGGCTAACTTTTGGCGCGACAAGCGCGTTTTCATCACCGGTCATACCGGCTTCAAGGGGAGCTGGTTGACGTTGTGGCTGCACATGATGGGCGCCAAGGTCAGTGGCTACTCCCTGCCCGCGCCCACCAATCCCAGCCTGTTCCACCTGGCACGCCTGCACAATTGCGTGCAGACCACCACCGGCGACGTGCGCGATCCCAAGCACCTAGCCGAGACCGTGGCTGCCGTCCAGCCCGATGTGGTGTTCCACCTGGCCGCGCAGCCGCTGGTACGGGACTCCTACCAGACCCCGGTCGACACCTATGCCACCAACGTGATGGGCACCGTGCACCTGCTCGAAGCGGTACGCAACACGCCCAGCGTGCGCTCGGTAGTGGTGGTCACCAGCGACAAGTGTTATGAAAATCGCGAATGGCTGTGGGGCTACCGCGAGGACGATCCCATGGGCGGCCACGACCCCTACAGCAGCAGCAAGGGTGCGGCCGAACTGGTGACCTCTGCCTATCGCCGCTCCTTCTTTGCCAGCAATCCCGACAACCAGACCGGCATCGCCAGCGTGCGCGCCGGCAATGTCATCGGTGGTGGTGACTTCGCACCGGATCGCCTGATCCCCGATTTCATCCGCGCCTGGGAGCGCGACGAACCGGTCAGCATCCGCAATCCCCATGCCGTGCGCCCCTGGCAGTTCGTGCTGGAACCGCTGTCAGGCTACCTGCAGATCGGCCGCCTGCTCTATGAGCAGGGTGGCAAGTATGCCGAGGGCTGGAATTTCGGCCCGGCCGATACCGACCTGCAGACCGTGAGCCAGCTGTGCGCCACCTTCAACCACTCGCTACAGAAGAACGATGTGACGCCGCTGGAGGTGCAGCTGCAACCGCAGGCCAATGCACCGCATGAGGCGGCCTTGTTGCGGCTGGATATTTCCAAGGCACGCCAGCGCCTGGACTGGATCCCCAAGATGGAACTCTATACGGCCCTGGAACTGACGGCCCAATGGTATGCCGGCTACTTCAACAACGAAGACCTGCGCACCCTCTCCGAGAACCAGATCGCCTTCTACCAGAACCTGAGCTGAACCGCACGGGCGCAGGATCAGCAGCGCGCATGCCGGCTGACAGGCCGGCATGCCCTGCACACTTCAATAGCCCAGCTTGCGGATCTCGGCCATGGTCTGCGTACGCAGGATGAGCCGCTCGAACTGCTCCGACCATTCGCTGGTGAGATTCTTGAGCAACAGGCTCTTGCCAGCGCGCGTGACGCGTCGACGCACATCGTCGTTATAGAGCGCCATGCGCAGGTTCGACGCCAGCAGGTCGATGTTGCCCACCGGATGCATCATGGCGCTGACGCCACTCTTCAAGCCAATATGACGATAGGTGTCCAGGTCCGACAGGCAGACCGGCACCTCCAGCTCGAAGGCTTCCCAGATCGTCAGCGGTTGCGACTCGCTGGAACTGGCCAGCACATAGGCATCGGCCGAGGCCAGGTAACGCAGCGTCTCGTCATTAGGCAACTCGCCCAGGAAGCGATAGCGCTCCGGCAGCGCCTCGGAGAGCTTGCGCGCGCTCTCGCCCAGCTGCAGGTACTTGCCGATGAAGACGCATTCGATATCGATGCGCTCGGCCGTCTCCATGAGGTTGACGGCCATGATGGTGTCTTCCATGCGCTTGCGCGGCTCGATGGTGCCGATGCAGACGATGCGTTTCTTGTCCTGGGGCTTGGGTGTCAGGTCTTGCTGGCGATAGATGGCATCGTTCCAGAACGGCAGCACATGCACCATCGCCGGACTGTCGAACAGGAAGCTGCCATAGACGAGGCGCTGGAACTCGGTCTGGAACACGATATGGGTGGCGCTCTTGAAGCCCTGCGCCATCTGCGGATAACGCAGCACCAGGTCGCGCCCGATCTCGGCCTCATGGATCCACCAGATCACCGGGCACTTCGGCGCCAGCTCGCCCACCAGCGAACCGGACAGGATGCAGTTGGAGACGATCACATCGGGATTGCCGGCCAGGTCCTTGACGATGGGGATGCCCAGCGCCTCGAACTGCTTCCTGACCTCGCCCTGGCCATCGATACGCGGCATCACCGATACCTCGTGGTTCTGTACCAGGCGCTCGGCCAGTCGCAACATCGCCGTGCTGGCACCGGTGGTGTAGAACTCGTCGTTCAACAGAAGAATCTTCATGCAGTTTCCAGGAGGGTCCGGCCAGGGTCGGACCAGTTGTGTCCGACCCTGGTCGCACCAGTTGTCATGAGGGAGGCTTGCCGGTCGTCGGTTGCGCGCAAGCAGGATTTCCTGAAGGCAACGCGGATGACGGAGAGCCGCAAGGTGCCATGGTAATTGCCACACCGCCCCACAAAGCGTGGAGCACATGCGCAAATTCCCTTCAGCTTTGTTTTTCGGCAAATCGCCGCCCGGCCGGGCGCGGCCTGCATGCTAGACTTTGTGTTTTAAGCAAGTCCACCCATCCATTTCCGTACGTTCATCCGCCAGTCCAACTTTCACGCCAAGTCATGAACATCGTCATCCTCGCCGCCGGCATGGGCAAACGCATGCAATCTTCCCTTCCCAAGGTCTTGCACCCGCTGGCCGGAAAATCGCTCCTGGGCCATGTCATCGACACCGCCCGCGCGCTCTCGCCCAGCCAGTTGTGCGTGATCTATGGCCATGGTGGCGACGCCGTGCCCAATGCCTTTGCCGACCAGGGCCTGGCCTTTGCCAAGCAGGAGCCGCAACTGGGTACCGGCCACGCCGTGATGCAGGCGCTGCCGCACCTGCAGGATGGGGCATCGACGCTGGTGCTCTACGGTGACGTACCCCTGACCACCACCGCCTCGCTGCAACGCCTGCTGGATGCGGCTGGCCAGGACAAGCTGGGCGTGCTTACGGTGACGCTGGAGGATCCGACCGGCTATGGCCGCATCGTGCGCGAAGGCGGCAAGATCGTCGCCATCGTCGAGCAGAAGGACGCCAACGAAGCCCAGCGCACCATCAAGGAAGTCAACACCGGCATCATCGCCGCACCCACCGCGCTGTTGCGCAAGTGGCTGGCCCATCTCTCCAACGACAATGCCCAGGGCGAGTACTACCTCACCGACGTGATCGCCGC
>JAFAMT010000393.1 GCA_019233085.1 Herbaspirillum sp. | reverse complement strand
AGCTGGAACTCCACCGCCGCCGCACTGCGCATGCGCGCCAGCGTGCCGATGGAGGGCAGGAAGCCCTTCTCGGGGTTCTCCGCATAGATGCGCGCCTCGATGGCGTGGCCGTGGATGCGCAAGGCATCCTGCTGCAGCGGCAGGGGCTCGCCGGCAGCCACGCGCAATTGCCATTCCACCAGGTCCAGGCCGGTGATCATCTCGGTGACCGGATGCTCCACTTGCAGGCGCGTATTCATTTCCATGAAATAGAAACTGCCGTCCTCACCGTGACTGTAGTCGGCGATGAATTCCACCGTGCCCGCACCCACGTAGCCGACCGCCCGCGCCGCAGCCACCGCCGCTTCGCCCATGGCGGCGCGACGCTCGGCGCTCATGCCGGGGGCGGGGGCTTCTTCCAGCACTTTCTGGTGACGACGCTGCACCGAGCAATCGCGTTCGAACAGGTAGACATAATGACCGTGGCCATCGGCGAAGACCTGGATCTCGATATGGCGTGGACGGGTCAGGTATTTTTCCACCAGCACGCGGTCATCCCCAAAACTGGAGATGGCCTCGCGCTTGCAGGAGGCCAAGGCCGCCACGAAATCCTCCGAACGCTCGACCACGCGCATACCCTTGCCGCCGCCGCCGGCACTGGCCTTGAGCAGCACCGGATAGCCGATGCGATCGGCTTCGTCACGCAGGAAGTCGCTCTCCTGGCGCTCGCCGTGATAGCCCGGCACCAGCGGGACGGCCGCCTTTTCCATCAGCGCCTTGGCGGCCGACTTGGAGCCCATGGCGCGAATTGCCGAGGCCGGCGGTCCGATGAAGACCAGGCCGGCATCGGCGCAGGCCTGGGCAAACTCGGCGTTCTCCGACAGGAAGCCATAGCCGGGATGGATGGCTTGCGCGCCGGTGGCCAGGGCGGCGGCGATGATCTTGTCGCCGCACAGGTAACTTTCCTTGGCCGCCGCCGGGCCCAGGCGCACGCTTTCATCGCAGGCCGCGACATGCTTGGCGCGCGCATCGGCGTCGGAATACACGGCCACCGTGGCGATGCCCAGGCGGCGTGCGGTGGCCGCAACGCGGCAGGCGATTTCGCCGCGATTGGCGATCAGGATCTTGCTGAACATGGTGTCTCCTCCGTGGCGTGGTTCAGATGCGGAACACGCCGAACTTGGTCTCTTCGATGGGGGCGTTCAGGGCGGCCGACAGGCCCAGTGCCAGCACCTGGCGGGTATCGGCGGGGTCGATCACGCCGTCATCCCACAGGCGCGCCGAGGCGTAGTAGGGATGGCCCTGGGCTTCGTACTGGGCGCGGATGGGGTCCTTGAAGGCGGCTTCCTCGTCGGCGCTCCAGCTGCCGCCGCGCGCCTCGATACCATCGCGCTTGACGGTGGCCAGCACGCTGGCGGCCTGCTCGCCGCCCATCACCGAGATGCGCGCATTGGGCCACATCCACAGGAAGCGCGGCGAGAAGGCGCGACCGCACATGCCATAGTTGCCGGCGCCGAAGCTGCCGCCGATGATCACGGTCAGCTTGGGAACCTTGGCCGTGGAGACGGCGGTGACCATCTTGGCTCCATGACGGGCGATGCCCTCGTTTTCATATTTCTTGCCGACCATGAAGCCGGTGATGTTCTGCAGGAAGATCAGCGGGATCTTGCGCTGGCAGCAGAGCTCGATGAAGTGCGTGCCCTTCTCGGCCGACTCGGAGAACAGGATGCCATTGTTGGCGACGATGCCCACCGGCATGCCGTGCAGGTGCGCAAAGCCGCACACCAGCGTGGTGCCGTAGCGCGCCTTGAATTCGTCGAACTCGCTGCCGTCGACGATGCGGGCGATCACTTCGCGCACGTCGAAGGGTTTGCGGGTGTCGGTGGGGATGACGCCGTACAGTTCGCGGGCCGGGTACTTCGGCTCCACGCTCTCGCGCAGCGCCAGCTGCTGCGGCTTGCGACGGTTGAGGTGGCCGACGATGTTGCGGGCAATCGCCAAGGCATGGGTGTCGTCCTGGGCCAGGTGGTCGGCCACACCCGACAGGCGCGTGTGGACGTCGCCGCCACCCAGTTCCTCGGCCGTCACCACTTCGCCGGTGGCCGCTTTCACCAGCGGCGGGCCGGCCAGGAAGATGGTGGCCTGGTCCTTGACGATGATGGATTCATCGCTCATGGCCGGCACGTAGGCGCCGCCTGCCGTGCAGGACCCCATCACCACGGCGATCTGCGCGATCCCCTTGGCCGACATGTTGGCCTGGTTGAAGAAGATGCGGCCGAAGTGGTCACGATCCGGGAAGACCTCATCCTGGTTGGGCAGGTTGGCGCCGCCACTGTCGACCAGGTAGATGCAGGGCAGGTGATTGAACTCGGCGATCTCTTGCGCGCGCAGGTGCTTCTTGGCCGTCATCGGGTAATAGGTGCCGCCCTTGACGGTGGCATCGTTGCAGACGATCACGCACTCCAGCCCGGCCACGCGACCGATACCGGTGATGATGCCGGCCGAGGGCGCGGCATCTTTCAGGTTGCCGTCACGGTCCTTCTCGCGGTACATGCCGTAGGCGGCCAGCTGCGAGAATTCCAGGAAGGGCGTGCCCGGGTCCAGCAACATCTGCACGCGTTCGCGCGGCAGCAGCTTGCCGCGCGCCAGGTGTTTCTCGCGCGCGGCCTGGCCACCGCCTTCGGTAATGGCGGCGACCTTCTCGCGCAGGTCATCGACGATGCGCTGCATGGCCTCGCGGTTATGCTGGAACTCGTCACTGCGCGGGTTGAGCTTGCTTTCAATCTGCGGCATGGTGGTCTCTCGTCTCTCTGTTTTAGTTTCTTGTCGTGGCGCCGTGGTGCAGAAAACCTCAGCCTTCGGGGAAGCTGCCGTCCACGTAGTACCAGCGCATCTGTCCCTGGCCATCGGGCTGGCGCACGAAGTTGCTGATCTCGTGCATGCGGTGGGCTTTGCCCCCGACCTTGAAGCGCGCCACGAATTCGACCGTGGCGCTATCGCTGCCGGCAGCGTGCTGGTGCTTCTTGATCTCCAGGCCGATCCACTTGACGTCGGTCTCGCTGGTGAGTTCTTCCTCCGGCAGGGTCTCGGGGAACCAGGTGGCGCGCAGGTAGGCTTCGTCGCGCAGCGCATAGGCGCTGTAGCGCGAGCGCATCAGCAGTTCGGCCGTGGCCGGCACCTGCGCGCCGCTGATGAAGCGGCCACAGCATTTGTCGAAGCTGGGCTGGCCGCAGGGGCAGGGGCCAGCCTTGTCTTTCTTGTTGCTCATCAGATCTTTCCGTTTTTCAGCAGGGCTTCCAGTTGGGCGAAGCGATCGAAGCCCCAGAATTGTTCGCCATCGGCGATCACGAAGGGCGAGCCGAACACGCCGGCCTTGCCCGCTGCCTCGGTGGCCTGGCGCAGCTGGTCCTTGAGCTCGGGAGAGCCCAGGGCAGCCTCCAGCGCGTTGCGGTCGATGCCCAGATCGGCGGCGATGCGCAGCACGTTGTCGGTGACGCTGATGTCGATGTCCTCGGTGAAGTAGGCGCTATACAAGGTCTTGATCAACTCGACCGCCTTGGCCGGCTGCGTCTGCTGCACCCACAGCGTGGCGCGGGCCGCGACCTGGCTACCGATGGGGAAGTTGCTGGGCGCCTTGTAGAAGATGTTGTGGAAGCGGGCGGTACGCTCCATGTCATGGCGCGAATACTCGCCCTTGACCGGGATGTTGACCAGCGAATTGGTACCCAGGGCCTTGAAGATGGGGCCCAGCAGGATAGGGTGCCAGCTGACGGCGCGGCCATAGCGCGCAGCCAGCTTGTCGATCTCGACGGCGCCGAAGTAGCCGTAGGGCGAGCTGAAGTCGAAGTAGAACTCGATGGGGGTGCTCATGATGTGAAGTCTTATCGTTGGAATGGAAGGGTGTGTTCAGAGCGTATCGGCGAACAGTTCGCGGCCGATCAGCATGCGGCGGATCTCGCTGGTGCCGGCGCCGATCTCGTAGAGCTTGGCGTCGCGCCACAGGCGGCCGACCGGATATTCATTGATGTAGCCATTGCCGCCCAGCGTCTGGATCGCTTCGCCGGCCATCCAGGTGGCTTTCTCGGCCGAGTACAGGATGGCGCCGGCGGCGTCCTTGCGCAGCGCGCGCACCTTCTCGGGCGAATCGGCGCGGTCACAGGCCTGGCCCACGGCGTAGACGTAGGCCTTGCAGGCCATCATGGTGGAATACATGTCGGCCAGTTTGCCCTGCATCAGCTGGAACTCGCCGATGGCCTGGCCGAATTGCTTGCGCTCGTGCACGTACGGCACCACCACATCCATGCAGGCCTGCATGATGCCCAACGGGCCGCCGGAGAGCACGGTACGTTCGAAGTCCAGACCCGACATGAGCACATTGACGCCACGGCCGACGCCGCCCAGCACATTCTCCTCCGGCACTTCGCAATCCTGGAACACCAGCTCGCCCGTGTGCGAGCCGCGCATGCCGAGCTTGTCCAGCTTTTGCGCCACCGAGAAACCCTTGAAGCCCTTCTCCACCAGGAAGGCGGTCATGCCGCGCGCGCCGGCCTCCAGGTCGGTCTTGGCGTAGACCACCAGCACATCGGCGTCGGGCCCGTTGGTGATCCACATCTTGCTGCCATTGAGCACGTAACGCTCGCCCTTCTTGTCGGCGCGCAGTTTCATGCTCACCACGTCGGAGCCGGCATTGAGTTCGGACATGGCCAGGGCGCCGACGTGCTCACCCGAGATCAGCCTGGGCAGGTACTTGCGCTTTTGCGCTTCGTTGCCGTTGCGCTTGATCTGGTTCACGCACAGGTTGGAGTGGGCGCCATAGGACAGGCCCACCGAGGCCGAGGCGCGCGAGATCTCTTCCATCGCCACGATGTGGGCCAGGTAGCCCAGGCCGGCGCCGCCATACTCCTCGCTGGCGGTGATGCCCAATACACCCAGCTCGCCCATCTTCTTCCACAGGTCCATGGGGAACTGGTCGCTGCGATCGATCTCGGCCGCGCGCGGGGCGATCTCGGCTTGCGCAAAGGCGGCCACTGCTTCGCGCAGGGCGGCGATGTCTTCTCCGTGGTCGAAGCTGAGTCCTGGCAGGTGGATCATGGTTGTCTCCTCGTTGGGTGATGTCTCGAATGGATAGTTGTTCTGGGTGTCCGGATGCAACGGATTTGCTTGACGTTAGCGTCAAGCAAGTACCTGTTCCCGGTCTTTATGCCGCTACGCTCTTGCGCCGGGCCTTGCTGCCTGCGACCTTCGGTTTGCCCTCGGCGAGCAGTTGCCGGCATTCTTCTTCATGGGCGGCGATTTCCGAGAGGGTCAGTTCCAGGTCTTCGCGCTGCTGCTCCAGTTTTTCGCGGTGGGTCTGCAACATGCCCAGGAAGCGCTGCAGCTGCGGCTGCGTATCCTTGGGCGATTCGTACATGTCGATCAGGTCCTTGATCTCGGCGAGCGTGAAGCCCAGGCGCTTGCCGCGCAGCGTAAGCTTCAGGCGCGTGCGCTCGCGCGCCGGATACACGCGATGCCGCCCGCCCACGCCTTCGCGCTTTGGGTTCAGGATGCCGTGGTCTTCGTAGAAGCGGATCGCGCGGGGCGTGATCGCGAATTCCTCGGCCAGTTCGGTGATGGTGTAGGTGGGCATGGGATGGTCCGGATTGGTCAGGCTGGTACTTTACGTTAACGTAAAGTATATTGTGCCTTCCCGTCCAGCGAAAAATGCAGCATGCGCTAGACTGTCCGTCTTTCGTTGTCGCCGCAGCAATGCCGGTGGCAGCGTGCATCCCCCCTTCGTTTCCTTGGCCAGGCTCACTGATTACCCAGATGAATGCACTTGAATCCCAGCTCGACTATGTCTTTGGCGACACCCTGCCCGACACCGGCCGCACCATGGAGGTCGCGCCCGGCGTGCGCTGGTTGCGCATGGGTCTGCCGTTTGCGCTGAACCACATCAACCTGTGGCTGCTGGAAGATGAAGTGGAGACGCCGCAAGGCCGGCAGCGCGGCTGGACCGTGGTCGATTGCGGCATCGCCACCGAAGA
>JAFAMT010000474.1 GCA_019233085.1 Herbaspirillum sp. | reverse complement strand
CGGCTCATCTCGGCTTGCATTGTCTGGTCGAAATGGCGGCGGTTGGCCAGGCTGGTGAGGCCGTCGTGCAAGGCCATCTGGGCCAGCGAGCGATTGAGCGAGGCCAGCTTGCGCTTGGCCTGGCGCAGGCGCCGCTCGGCCAGTTCGCGGGACCTGGCGTTGACATGCAGGCGCCATCCGAAGAACGATACCAGCACCAGGCCGGTCAGCACGAAGATCGAGCGCACCAGGGTGTTACCGGCCCAGGCGGCCAGGACCTCGTCCTTGGACAGCGCGGCCGTGACGAAGAGGGGATAGTCGGCCACGCGCCTGAAGCTGACGTAGCGGGTCATGCCGTCGATAGGCGAGGTGATGAGCGCCACGCCATCCTTGGCCTGCAGGAGGAAGTTCTGATAGATCGACTGGTTGCTCAGATCCAGTCCGATCGAGTCCTCGCGCAAGGGGCGGCGATAGAGCGTGATGCCGTTCATCAGGCCCATCGACAAGGCGCCTTCGTTGCCGATCTCGAAGCGGTGATAGAACTCCTGGAAATAGTCCGAATTGATCGTGGCCAGGGCGACGCCGCCAAAGCTGCCGTCGGGCTTGCTGATACGGCGGCTGATGGTGAAGATCCATTTCCCGGTGGAGCGGCTGATGACGGGCGGGCCGACGTGGGGCATCTGGTCTGGGTGGTCGCGGTGGTACTGGAAGTATTCGCGGTCGCTGTTGTTGTACTGCGTCAGCAGGGCGTCCTGGGAGGTGACCAGCCACTTGCCGTTTTCGTCGTAGATGAACAGGCCGTTGAGGGAGTGCAGCTCGCGCACGTGGTTGGCCAGCAGCTCATGGATGCGGGCCAGCGAGGCCGCGCCTGTACCGTCATGGCGGATACGCTCGCTCATGTCGGTGAGCACGATGTCGGCTTCCTTGAAGGTCTCGTTGGCATGCTGCGCCAGTGCGGAGGAGACATTGTTGACCGCAGCGTAGGTTTCCTGCAGCTGGATATCGCGCGCTTTCCATGCATTCCAGATTTCTATGCCCAGCAGGGCGGCGCAGATCGCACCGACAAAATAGGCGATGAAACTTGATGTGTGGAAATTCCCTGGTTTGGTCACGATTGCCTCCCTGAGTACAGATCGTCTGATTTGTTTCTTGGAATATCCGGATCATCCTCCCTGGTGGCGCGCAAAGTAATCAGGCAATGCCTGATACGTCGTCAGACCTCTACGTTGGCGGCAATGCCTTGGCGCGCGCCTTCCACCGAGGTGATATCTGCGCAGCGATGGCGATGGCCGCCCCGCCTGGGCGGCGGTGGTGATTCCAGGTAATTATTTTCGAAGCCCGTGAACCTCGGTAGAATCGCTGCCCAATCGTGGAGCGAAACTATGCCAAGGAAACCTGCCAAACAATCTGTTGCCGACACCGATGCCGCTCCCGGTGGCACTGCAGCGGTCGACCGCGCGCTGTCCATCCTGTCGGTATTCGGTGTCGGGATGGAAACCCTGACCCTGGGCCAGATCGCCGAAGCCACCGGCCTCTACAAAAGCACGGTGTTGCGGCTCATTGCCTCCCTGGAGCATGGCCGCCTGATCCAGCGGCTCGATGACGGGCGATATTCCCTGGGAGTCGAGGTGGCGCGTCTCTACTCGGCCTATTCGCATTCGTTCGCCCTCTCGGAAGTGGTCATGCCGGCAATGACCAGGTTGGTGGAAGTCACCCGCGAAAGTGCCTCCTTCCACGTCCGCCAGGGCGACCAGCGCCTGTGCCTGTACCGCGTCGATTCGCCCCAGCCGATCCGCGACCATATTCGTGCCGGGACCCTCCTGCCCCTCAATCGCGGCAGTGGCGGGCGGGTGCTCCTGGCATTTGAAGGGGAGCAAGGCGAGCTCTATGACCAGATCCGCAAGGCCAAGCAGATGTCATCCAATGGAGACCGTCAGGAAGGCGTCTCCGGCATCTCCTCGCCGGTCTTCGATGCGACCGGGAAGCTTGTCGGGGCAATCACCTTGACCATGCCTTCGACGCGATTCAAGGATTCCCATCGCCAGGCCGTGCTGGCGGCCGCCATCGAAATGACACAAGGCCTGGGCGGCTCCACGCAGCTTTACGCCAGCTAGTCTTTCTTCACGGACATGCCGTGAGCAGCCCGCCCATCGCTGTCGATGGGTACCCGGCTGATGTCTTCATGCCACACCTCAAGAGGCCGGATTCCGGCCTTTTTCTATTGCGCCGCCCACGGCTGCAACTCGCCCTCATTCCCTTCACCCATCACGTTCAATCGCGACAAATTGCATCCCGATTTGCTGCATTGCAGCGCAATGCCATCGCCGAAACTCGTTGACAGCGAATTTAACGACTTCCATAATCTTCTAAAAACAGAACGACGTTCTGTAAGATAGAACATGGAGAAGCGATGGAAAACATCCTGGTGAGCGAAGTCGGTCCTCGCGATGGGCTTCAGGCCCTGACGCGGGTCATGCCTACCGACGCGAAGTTGCGGTGGATTGCGGCGCTGGCCGCCGCCGGCCTGAAGGAAATCGAAGTCGGCTCGTTCGTGCCGCCCAGGCTGTTGCCGCAAATGGCCGACATCGCGGACGTGGTTGCCTACGCCAAGACGATCCCCGGGTTGCACGTGACAGCACTGGTTCCCAACCTGAAAGGCGCGGAGAAGGCCTTCGAAAGCGGTATCCACAAGATCACCCTGCCTGTCTCCGTGAGCGAGCCGCACTCCCTGTCCAACATCCGCAAGACCCACGCCCAGGTCATTGCAGAAGTGCGCGAGGTGATGGCCCTGCGCAATGCCAGCTATCCCGGCATACAGGTCGAGGCCGGTTTGTCGACGGCCTTCGGTTGCACGATCCAGGGGGTCGTCCCCGAGGACGACGTGATTCGCCTGGCCGACATCATGGCCGAGCTTGGCGTGGATGAGATCGGCCTCTCCGATACCTCCGGCTACGCCAACCCGGCCCAGGTGCGACGCCTGTTTCCGCGCCTGCAACGTGCCGTGGGCACACGGGCCGGCGGGGCGCACTTCCATAACACGCTGGGCTTGGGCCTGGCCAATGTGGTGGCGGCCCTGGAGGTGGGGGTGACGATCTTCGATGCCAGCCAGGGCGGTATTGGTGGATGCCCCTATGCCCCGGGTGCGACCGGCAACATCGTGACCGAAGACCTGGTGTTCCTGCTGGAATCGATGGGCATCCGTACCGGTATCGACATCGAGAAGCTGGTGGCGGCACGTGCCGTGCTGCTGGACGGCCTGCCGGGCGAAGCGCTCTATGGATTCGTTTCCAATGTCGGGCTTCCCAAGGGTTTTGAATACGGAGTGACACACGCATGAGCAACGAACAGCCAACAAGCCTGCCGCTGCAGGGTATCCGGGTCATCGAGTTTGTCCACATGGTGATGGGGCCGACCTGTGGCCTGGTGCTCGCGGACCTGGGCGCAGAGGTCATCAAGGTCGAACCCGAGGGCGGGGACAACACCCGCCGCCTGATGGGCTCCGGCGCCGGCTATTGGGTCAGCTACAACCGCAACAAGAAGAGCGTCGCGGTGGACCTGAAGTCCGACGCCGGAATGGCCCTGGTCAAGGAGCTCATCGCCTCCGCCGATGTCGTCACCGAGAACTTCCGGCACGGTGCCATGGAGAAGATGGGCCTGGACTACGCATCGTTGAAAGCCATCAAGCCAGAGCTGATCTACTGCTCGATGAAGGGCTTCCTGCCCGGCCCCTACGAGAAGCGCGCAGCGCTCGATGAAGTCGTCCAGATGATGTCCGGCCTCGCCTACATGACCGGACCGGAAGGCCGGCCCCTGCGCGCCGGCGCTTCGGTCAACGATGTCATGGGGGGGATGTTTGCCGCCATCGGCATCCTCGCGGCCGTCATCGAACGCACGCGCACCGGAAAAGGACAACTGATCCGCTCGGGCCTCTATGAGAACTCGGCATTCCTGGTCGGCCAGCATATGGCGCAGGAACGTATCACCGGCAAGCCCGTGGCGCCCATGCCCAACCGGGTATCGGCCTGGGCCGTCTATGACGTCTTCAGCGCAAAGGATGGCGAGCAGGTATTCATCGGCGTGGTCAGCGATACCCAATGGAAGCAGTTCTGCGAGGTGTTTGGCCTGGCTGAGCTGGCAAGCGACCCCACCCTGGCCCTGAACAACCAGCGCGTCAAGGCCAGAGAGCAGTTCATGCCCTACCTGCGCGGCAAGTTCGCCACGCTGGACAAGGGTGAGCTGATGGCGCTGTGCGAACAGGCCGGCTTGCCCTATGCCCCCATCAGGAAGCCCGTGGAGCTGTTCGAGGATGAGCACCTGCTGCACTCGCAAGGGCTCACCCCCGTCACCCTCCCGGGCGGAGAAAAGATCGCGATTCCCGCACTTCCCCTGGAGATGAACGGGCGTCGCTTTGGCACGCGCATCGATGTGCCGGCCATCGGAAGTCACACCGAGGCGCTGGCCAAAGAAGCCGGCCTGACCCGCGAAAAGAGCCCTGAACCGAGCGCAGTGCGATAGGCCAGGACGCCCGGTTTTCATAACACCTAATGATGACAACAATGGAGACAGTTCATGGAAAGCATACGCAAGGGCAACGCAGTCGAGTTGCGGGAGGTCGCCGTCAGGTTCGGCGATTTCACGGCCGTCAAGGAGGTCAATCTTGAGGTCGCCGATGGCGAATTCGTCGCCGTGGTGGGGCCGACCGGCTGCGGCAAATCCACCATCCTGAACCTGGTGACGGGCCTGCTGCCAGCCGCGGCAGGCGTGGTCAGCATCTTCGGCAAGAAACTCTCGGGTCTCAATGACGTGGCGGGCTACATGCTCCAGCAGGAAGCACTGCTGCCCTGGAAGACGGCATTGGATAACGTCGGCCTGGGCCTGGTCTTCCAGGGGCTGTCGGTGGAGCAGGCGCGCCAGCGCGCGGCACCCTGGCTTGCCAAGGTGGGCCTCAAGGGCTTCGAGCACCGTTACATCCACCAGCTCTCCGGTGGCCAGCGCAAGCGCGTCGCGATGGCGCAGACCTTGATCATGTCACCGAAGATCGTCCTGATGGACGAACCTTTCTCGGCCCTCGACGTACACACCCGGCGCCTGATGCATCGCATCCTCCTCAATCTCTGGCAGGAAGACAAGCGCTCCCTGATTTTCATCACCCACGACCTGGAAGAGGCCATCGCCCTGGCCGACCGGGTGGTGGTGATGTCGGCAGGCCCGGGCTCCCGCGTCGTCGGCGAGGTCAAGATCACCTTGCCGCGACCGCGCGACGTCAGTGAACTGGCGACCACCAATGAATACCTGAAGCTGTATCGGGAACTGTGGGCACTGCTGGGCGCGGAAGTGGAGAAAAGCTACGGCAGCCAGGACGTCAAGATCGACAAGATCGACAAGGTCGACAACAAGGAGACAGAACATGCGGCGTAAGACAAAGATCAAGGCCACCCAACTGGTGCTGCTGGTTGCCGGACTGTCGTTGTGGGAGTGCGGCTCCCGCCTGGGATGGATCGACCCGTTCTTCTTCCCTGCGCCCTCCAGCATCATGGGACGGCTTGCAGCGTGGTTCTCGTCTGCGGATATCTGGTTCGACCTGGGCGTGACACTACTGGAGACGGTCCTGTCCTTCGTCTTCGGTATCACGGGCGGTATCGTCCTGGGCATCTGGCTGGGGCTGGCGCCGTTCGCACGTGCCGTGCTGAACCCGTTCATCAAGGTCTTCAACGCGATTCCCCGTGTTCTGCTGGCGCCCATCTACGTGCTGTGGTTCGGCCTGGGCCTGACGTCCAAGGTGGCACTGGGCCTGACGCTGGTGTTCTTCGTGGCGTTCTTCAACACGCTGCAGGGTGTGCGCGAAGTCAATCCTGTGGTCCTGGCCAATGCACGCCTGCTCAAGGCCAGCAAGGGCGCGCTGCTGCGCCATGTGTACCTGCCCTCGGCGACCAGCTGGATCCTCTCCAGCCTGCGCGTCTCGGTCGGCCTGGCGGTGCTGGGCGCGGTGGTCGCTGAGTACCTGGGCTCGTCGATGGGGCTGGGCCACATGATTGCCCAGGCCGAGGGCGTGATGGATGCCACCGGGGTGTTCTCGGGCCTGGTTCTGTTATCTGCCTTCGTGGTCGCGCTGGACGCCATCGTCGACAGGTTGGAGAAGCGCCTGCTGGTCTGGCGTCCCAACCAGGATCATGAAGAAGCCGAACTGGCGACACGCTAAAACAATTCCATTGAGTGAGGAGAACGATATGTTGAAGACCGCCAAGAAACTCCTGGTGCTCGCCTCGACGGTACTGCTGAGCGTGGCAGCACAGGCCGCTGCACCCGAGAAGCCGGAGATCAAGATCGCCGTGGGATCGGCCATCCTGGGCTATTCGCCGGCGCCGCTGGCAAGCACCCTGGGTTTCTTCAAGAAGGAAGGCCTGGAGGTAACCCTTGAGAACTTCCAGGCCGGCGGCAGCAAGGCCTTGCAGGCTCTGGTCGGTGGCTCGGTGGACCTGGTGGTGGGCTCGTACGACCACACCATCCAGATGCAGGCCAAGGGCAAGGACATCGTGGGCGTATTCCTGCTCAACGAGGTGCCGGGTGTGGTGTTCAACGTGCGCGCCGACCTGGCCGACAAGATCAAGTCCGCCAAGGACCTCAAGGGCATGCGCGTGGGCATCACCACCCCGGGCTCATCGACTGACATGATTGCGCGCTACTACGTCTCCCGTGCCGGGCTGACCGACCGGGACGTCAAGTTCATCGGGGTTGGCTCGGGCGCGCCTGGCATGGTCGCCTTCGAGGCCAAGAATGTCGATGCGTTGCTGGCCTATGATCCGGTGGCTACGCAACTGTCGCGCAAGAAACTGGCGGTCCAGCTCTTCGATGCGCGCACCGTGGAAGGCTCGACAGCGGCCTTCGGTGGCGCCTATCCGTTCGCCTGTGTGTATGTCACCAGGGCCTTCCTGGAGAAGAATCCGGAGACCGTCCAGCGTGTCGCCAATGCGTTCTTGCGCACCGTCCGCTGGATCGACGCAAATACGCCAGCGAAGATCGTCGAGACCCTGCCCGGCAACTTCAAACTGGGGGAGACTTCCCTCAATGAGGAAATCTGGGCCTCGTCGAAGTCCATGTTCTCCAAGACCGGCCTGTTCTCCGAGCAGGCCGTGAAAACGCCCCTGTCGGTGCTGAGCCAGTACGACCCGGCGGTCGGCGCGGCCAAGGTCGACCTGAAGAAGACCTACACCAACCGTTTTGCAGAAGCCGCCGCGCAGCAGGTCAAATAGCCTGCAGCCCGCCGACAGCGACCAGCAGCCAGCGCTGGTCGCTGTCCACGCCCTTTCATCCTTTGTCCTTTGTTCGCCGAGTCCGCCATGATGTATCTTGATCATCCTCCCCGCGTCATTGAAAGCCGCGTCCATACCTCCATGCCAGAGGCATTTCGCCGACGTGGTACCGCGCCGGCCTGGGCGCAGGCGAACAAGGGCGGCCATCCCGTCGATTGCTTCATCGAAGGGCCATCCTTCGACCAGGCCGGCAATCTCTACATCGTCGACATCCCTTACGGCCGGATCTTCCGTATCTCCCCCGATCTCGCATGGACCCTGGTCACCGAGTACGACGGCCAGCCCAATGGCCTGAAATTCCACCCGGATGGCCGCATCCTGATTGCCGACTATGCCAAGGGCCTGTTGCAGCTCGATCCCGATACCGGGGCGGTATCCACGCTCCTCTCGGGGCGCAATGGCGAATCCTTCAAGGGCATCAACGATCTGAACATCGCCTCCAACGGCGATATCTATTTCACCGACCAGGGGCAAACCGGCCTGCAGGACCCGACTGGCCGGGTCTATCTGCTCAAGGCCAATGGCGATCTGCAGTGCCTGCTCACGACCGGCATCTCGCCCAATGGCCTCACTCTGGATCGGACCGAGTCCGTCCTCTTCGTCGCCATGACGCGCGACAACGCGCTCTGGCGCATGCCGCTGACCTCGCAGGGAGGCACGGCAAAGGTCGGGCGCTTCTGTTCCATGTTCGGCACCAGCGGCCCCGATGGGGTGGCCCTGGATAGCGAGGGAAACATCGCTGTCGCCCACGCCTCGCTGGGCCAGGTGTTCCTGTTCGCGCCAAACGGAGAGCTGATTGCACGCGTGCGCTCGGCTGCGGGTCCCACATGTACCAACGTGGCTTACGGTGGTCCCGGGCGCAAGCAGTTGTTCATCACGGAATCGTCGACCGGCACGGTGCTGGTGGCTGACATGGACATTCCGGGCTTTCCCCAGCCGCGCGCCTAGGCAAGGCCCCCCTCCATTTCAACAGCGGGCGCTCCCCAGGCGCTGCCCGCGCCATTGCCATGCCATCTCTGGCCCAAGGAGACCCCATGATGAAGACTGCTGCCCTCTCCGAAGAACAGGCGCCTGAACCGCAGGTCGGCGCCGATTTCACCCAGGACGAAAACGCCGCGCTGCGCAAGGCCGCGTGGCGACTGATACCGCTGTTGGCCCTGGCCTATTTCTTCAACTACCTGGACCGTACCAGCGTCGGTTTTGCGGCGCTGACCATGAACCAGGATCTGGGGCTCACTGCAGCCCAATTCGGTATCGGCGCCGGCATCATGTTCGCCGCCTATTGCCTCTGTGAAGTGCCGTCCAACCTGGCGATGTACCGGTTTGGCGCGCGCAAGTGGATTGCACGCATCATGATCACCTGGGGGCTGGCAGCGGCAGCCACGGCATGGTCGGTCGGCCCTAACAGTTTCTATGCGTTCCGGCTGTTGCTGGGCGTGGCCGAAGCCGGGTTCTTCCCTGGCGTGATTTTCTTCCTGACGCTGTGGTTCCCGGCCAAATACCGGGCGCGCGTGCTGGCCTGGTTCACTGTCTCGACGCCGTTGTCATCGCTCATCGGCGGTCCGGTCGCCGTCTGGCTGCTTCAATTCGATGGCGCCCTGGGCCTGGCGGGCTGGCAGTGGATGTTCATCGTCACCGGTTTGCCGGCCTGTCTTCTGGGATTGGTGGTGCTGGTCGTGCTGGCCGACAAGCCGGCCGAGGCCAGGTGGCTGACCGAAGCACAGCGCAATGCGCTGCAGGGGTTGTTGGAAAAGGAAGGGGCTGCGGCCAGCACCAGGAAATCCATGAAGGGCGCACTCAAGGACCCGCGGGTCTATCTGATGGCGCTCATCTCGTTCAGCTTCACCCTGGGTTCCTACGGCATCGGCATCTGGTTGCCGCAGATCCTGAAGACGCATGGTGTGAGCCTGGGCGCGACCGGGTGGGTGTCGGCCATCCCTTACTTCTTCGCCACCATCGGCCTGATCTGGTGGGCCGCGCATGTGGACAGACATGGGCGCGCCATCAAGCATCTGGTGATGGCCTGCCTGCTTGCCGCGCTTGCCATGGTCTTTTCGGTTGCCTTTGGCAGCCTGGTGCCGGCCATGGTGGGTATCACACTGGCCCTGGTCGGGACCATCTCCGCCCGCACCATCTTCTACACGATTCCGGGAAAATTCCTCTCCGGGCAGGCTGCCGCCGGCGGCCTGGCATTCATCAACTCGATCGGCGCGCTGGGCGGCTTTGCCGGTCCGTATCTGGTGGGTTACCTGAAGGACCTGACCGGTAGTTTTGCTGCCGGAATGATTGGCATGGCCGTCATCCTGACCTTCGCGGCCGGGCTCTCGCTGAGCATCCGCCTGTTCATGAAGGACAACTGATGCCAGCGCTTGACGGCGCCGGGGCCGCATGTTGCAGCCGCGACGCCGTCAAGCGCTCAGGGCTTTACCACTTGCCCGGCGCCGGCACCGCACAAGGGCCTTCCACATCGACGCTGGTGAAGTCGGCCGGGCCGACCACTTCCAGGTATTCCATGTCGGGCGAGTAGTCGAAGAGGAAGTGGCGGATACCCGGGCGCTGGTGCACGCAGTCGCCGGCTTCGACCAGGGTTTCCTGGTCTTCGTACATGAACTTCGCCCAGCCCTTGAGCATGTAGACGATGTGGAATTGCGCTTCGTGGATGTGCCAGCCGGTGCCGGCTTCCGGCGCGTTGTTGGCGCGCACCAGATGGGCGATGACCTTGCCGCCGGTGGCCTTGGCAATGCCGAGGTCGCGGTAGGTGAAGAAGTCGCGCAGGCCGCCGCCGACGAAAGAGGTGTCACCGGGCTTGATGTGGGAGAAGGTGTTTTCCTGGGTTGGCATGGTGGAGTCTCGCAGTGGTTGAGGGCAATGGGATGACGCAGGATCGATGTCGTGGCGCGGGCTTACTGGGCGGTCCAGCCGCCGTCGGCCACCCAGGTCGCGCCGCGGACCTGGGCGGAGAAGGGCGAGCACAGCATCAGGGCCAGGTTGCCCAGCTCGGCCGGGGTGACGAACTGGCCTGAAGGCTGCTTCTCGCCCAGCAACTGGGCCTGGGCCTGTTCCGGCGAGAGTTGCCGGGCCGCTGCCAGGTCGTCGATCTGCTGTTGCACCAGCGGCGTCAGCACGAAGCCCGGGCAGATGGCGTTGCAGGTCACGCCGGTCTTGGCCGTTTCCAGCGCGGTGACCTTGGTCAGCCCGATCAGGCCATGCTTGGCGGCCACATAGGCCGACTTGCCGGTGGAGCCGACCAGTCCATGCACCGAGGCGATGTTGATGATGCGTCCCCAGTTGCTGGCGCGCATGCCGGGCAGGGCCAGACGGGTCGTGTGGAAGCTGGCGCTGAGGTTGATGGCGATGATGTCATCCCATTGCTGGGGATCGAAGGCTTCGATCGGTGCCACATGCTGGATGCCGGCGTTGTTGACCAGGATGTCGACGTTGCCGAATCGCTCGCGGGCGACAGCAAACATCGCTTCGATCTCTTGCGGCTTGCGCATGTCAGCCGGATGGTGGATGGCTTGCGCGCCGGCAGACTGGATGGTGTCGATGGCGGCACCGCTGTCGCCGAAACCGTTGAGGACGATGTTGACGCCGGCCTGTGCCAGCACCGTGGCGATGCCCAGGCCGATGCCGCTGGTGGAACCGGTGACCAGGGCGGTTTTTCCGTTGAGCTTGTTCATGTTGTTTTCCTTGTGCTCAGATCAGGCCGGTCGCATAGAAGACCGCGATGACGAAGAACACCGCCAGCGTCTTGATGACGGTGACGGCGAAGATGTCGCGATAGGATTCGCGGTGGGTCAGGCCGGTGACAGCCAGCAGGGTGATGACGGCGCCGTTGTGGGGCAAGGTATCCATGCCGCCGCTGGCCATGGCGACCACGCGGTGCAAGACCTCCAGCGGAATGCCGGCGGCTTGCGCGCCCTGGATGAAGTTCTCGCTCATGGCGGCCAGGGCGATGCTCATGCCACCGGAGGCCGAACCGGTGATACCGGCCAGCGAACTCACCGAGACCGCTGCATTGACCAGCGGATCGGGCACGCTCTTGAGCATCTGGCTCACCGCCAGGAAGCCGGGCAGGGCTGCGATCACGCCACCAAAGCCATATTCGGAAGCGGTGTTCATCGAGGCCAGCAGGGCGCCGCCCACGGCCGTCTTGCTGCCTTCGGCAAAGCGTTCGCGCACGGTCTTGAATGCCGTCACCAGCACAAAGGCGATGCCGAGCAACAAGGCGCCTTCCACGGCCCAGATGCCGACCATGGAAGCCGTGGCAACCGTCACCGGCTTGGCCAGTCCGGGCAGGGCGACTTCGCTTTGCGGGCCGTACCACTGCGGGATCATCCGCGTGAGCACGAAGTTGGCCACGCCCACCAGTACCAGCGGGGCAATGGCCAGCAGGGGATGGGGCAGGGAGGCCGTCTGGACCGGTTCCGGTTCGTTGGAGAGATTGCTGCCGTAGCCTTCGCCGCGCTTGAGGGCGGCGCGACGGCGCCACTCAAGATAGCTCATGCCGACGGCGATGATGAAGAGCGCGCCGATCACGCCCAGCAGGGGCGCCGCCCATGAGGTGGTCTTGAAGAAGGTGGTGGGGATGATGTTCTGGATCTGCGGCGTGCCCGGCAGCGAATCCATCGTGAACGAGAAGGCCCCCAGGGCGATGGCACCCGGCATGAGGCGCTTGGGAATATCGCTCTGGCGGTAGAGCTCGGCGGCAAACGGGTAGACCGCAAAGACCACCACGAACAGCGACACCCCGCCATAGGTCAGCAAGGCGCACACCGCCACGATCACGGCGTTGGCGCGGGAGCTGCCGATGTAGCGGATGGCAGCGGCCACGATGGCGCGCGAGTAGCCCGACAGCTCGATCACCTTGCCAAAGACCGCACCCAGCAGGAAGACGGGGAAGTAGAGCTTCAGGAAGCCGACCACCTTCTCCATGAAGATGCCGGCGAAGACCGGCGCCACAGCCGCAGGGTCGGTGAGCATGACCGCCCCCAGGGCCGCCAGCGGGGCGAACAGGATGACGCTATAGCCACGGTAGGCAGCAAGCATCAGGAAAGCGAGGGCGGCGATAACAATAATGAGTGACATTGAGTCTCCGGTAGTTTTTTTTAAGATGCACGGTGCGAGGAGGACTCGCCCGTACTTCCTCCCATGGCAACAACCATGCCATCGACATGGCAGGCCAGATCCCATGAATTTGGGGCCTTTTCAGATGAAAAGTCTACAAATCGAGAATTAGTTGATGAATTTTGTCTCTGATAGGAGATAATTCTCAATATGGAGAAAAGTGCTACTGCTATGTTATCCACCGAAGACGCCGGTGTGCTGACCAATTACGACTTCGTGGCACGGCGGGCCATGGAGTCCCTGTTCCGCACGCTGGAGAATTTCAGCGAGGGCACCATCGTGGTCGATGCCCAGGCGCGGGTGGTCTGGATCAACCAGCGCTACGCCACTCGCTTCGGCTTCGAAGACCCGCAGAAAGCGATCGGACTCGATTGCGAGAAGGTCGTTCCCAACAGCCTGCTGCGGGAGGTGGTGGAGACGGGCAGGCCTATCCTGCTGGACCTGATGGAGACGCGGCAGGATCCGATGATCGTGATCCGCCTGCCCATCCTTGACGACGAAGGCAACTGCGTGGGTGCGGTGGGTTTTGCGCTCTTTGATGAGCTCAAGACGCTCACGCCGCTGGTGGCGCGCTACGACCGCATCCGCGAAGAGCTGGCCAGCGCGCACCGCACCCTGGAGCAGACGCGGCGCGCCAAGCATACCTTCGCCAGCTTCATCGGCAATTGTTCCGCCACCCTGGAAGTCAAGCGCCTAGCGCGCCTGGCGGCGCAATCCGATGCGCCCACCCTGCTGCTGGGCGAGACCGGCACCGGCAAGGAATTGCTCACGCACGCCATCCACGCCGCCTCATCCCGCGCCACGCGACCGCTGGTCAGCGTCAATGTCGCGGCCATCCCCGACACCTTGCTGGAGGTGGAGTTCTTCGGCGCCGCCCCCGGCGCCTACACCGGTGCCGAACGCAAGGGGCGCAAGGGCAAGTTCGAGCTGGCCGATGGAGGCACCCTGTTCCTCGATGAAATCGGCGACATGCCGCTGATCCTGCAAAGCAAGCTGCTGCGCGCCATCCAGGAGCAGGAGATCGAACCGATCGGCTCCAACCGCATCATCCGGGTCGACGTGCGCATCATCGCCGCCACCTCGGCGGACCTGCCAGCACTGGTGGAGGCGGGGAAGTTCCGGGCCGACCTGTATTACCGGCTCAATGTGCTACCCATCGCGCTGCCACCATTGCGGGAGCGCCAGCTTGACCTGCTGCCGCTGGTCTATTCGCTGCTGGACGAGATCTGCTCCCGCACCGAGCGCCATGTGCCTGTCCTGACCCAGGCCGCCCTGCAACTGCTGGGGCAATATCACTGGCCCGGCAATGTGCGCCAGCTACGCAATGTGCTCGAACGGATGGTGGTCACGCAGGAGGGCAGGGAGGTCGACGAAGACCGGATCGCCTTCCTGCTGGGCATCAGCCTGCCGTCTGCGCCGTCGGCGGCAGCACCGGCGGCAGCAACAGCGGCGGCGGGCGAGGAAGCGGCATCAACTGCCGATGCGCCGGGCTATGCCGATGCCATGGCCCGGTTCGAAGCGCAGTACCTGGCCAAGGCACTGGGCCAGCATGCCGGCAACGTGGCCAGCGCAGCGGCCAGTGTCGGACTGAGTCGTGCGGCTTTCTACAAGAAGCTGAGCGCGCACAAGAGCGCCGGGCGGATGCGGTAGCAGAATCTGCGTGCCGATGGATGAGATGGCATGGTGCCTTTCATTTGTAAAAAAATCCCCTCGGTGCAATTTGTAGTGGAGACTTTTTGTAAGTACAATATGTCGTCATGGAGACGTCATTAACATGGGACGAAGAGAAACGGAAGAGCAACATTGCCAAGCACGGCTTTGACTTTGCCGATGCAGAACTGGTGTTGGGTAGCGATATTCGCCTGGACATTGCAGTTTTCCGCAATGGTGAGGAACGCATTCAATCGTTTGCTTATGTTTTTGATCGTCTCGCAGTGCTGACATTGGTACATGTCGAGCGAGATAACACCACGCGCATCATCAGCTTCCGTGCTGCCAATAAAACTGAATCGGAGGGTTACCATGGCTGGCTCGAAACCGCAGACAAATCGTGAAAAGGCATTGCTTGCCATGAAAAGCCCACCGCCTGATGGCTACTATGAATGGGATGGCAAGGATGAAGATGATCGCCCTCTCACCAGAGAAGAAATGCAGGAAGGCATCAAGCAGGCTCGCAAAAAAATGGGGCGACCGGTAGGGAGCCGTAAAACTGCGACGACGATCCGCCTTGATGATGAGATCCTTGAGGCCTTCAAGGCTACCGGTCCGGGATGGCAAACCAGGCTCAACGATGCGGTCAAGGATTGGCTTAAGACTCACTCCCCTGGATAGCCAGCCAGTTCATCACTCTGGCCGACATGTTGAGCCAGCTGGTGGGCGGGTACTGGTGCAGTGCCTGTCACCTGCACCTGCCTATTTGGACCGGTTGATGACCGCCACCATGTAATCGTTCAGATCGCGGAAATCCTTGACGGACCAGGCATGGGGCGGCAGCTTGTAGCCGTTTTCCTTCAAGGTACGGGGGATGAGGTCGCCATTGGGGCGCAGGATGACGGAGGACACGATCACCCCCGGATACTCCGCCAGGCGCCGCTTAAAGGCCGGCGTGGTCAGGTCCGGGGTGGGCGGGTCGCTCTTGCGCGCCAGCGGGCCTGTTCCTTTGATATCGGCCCCGTGGCACATGGCGCAGCGCCCCATGAAGAGCGCCTCGCCGTTGCCGGCCTGCGCCGTGGACAGCGGCGTGATGATTGCAGCGGCCACTATTAGCGGCAGAAACAGCGGTAGAAGCCGCTTTCCTGTATTCATTCCCTGATCTCCCATTGTCTTGATCTTCTTCGACCGGATACGCCCTGCGGTCGGCTGGACCGGCATTATCGCTTACGGCGGGGGCGGCTTGGTAGCCGTTGGCCGCGCCAGCCTGGGACAACGACAGTGCTGGCAATGTCATTTTCTTGTATTTTTTGCAATGAATCAGGTTCCCAGCCCCATGCATGGTAAATTACGGAGTCCGGACCGGCTCATGGTGTCCGGGCCCCTCGACAACCCCCATAGGAACCCTAGTTGGAAAACATCTTGCTGATCGTCGTGGCCTTCTTCCTGGTCGCGTT